>JAHFJK010000003.1 GCA_023245915.1 Candidatus Doudnabacteria bacterium
TGGAAGACTGGGGGGTATTGAAGTCGCCGGTTAAAACATTAGTGCCAATTTTTACTACAATTCTCATAAATTTTGGTGCCTATATAGTTTATCTAAAAAATTCTGAATTATCAATCATTAACTTTTTGCTCTGTCCTCGGTAGCTCATTGGCAATTTCGACTTTAAATCTTATCCGGCCGATCAGCTGGCCTCGAGTAGTCAGCACATTTACCCGCCACTTACCGGGAGCAATATTGGTTTTGGAAGAAAAAGTCCTAAAACCTCCCACTCTGCCACCCACAATATGCAAATTTACTTTATTCGCAGTCACCCAATCGCCTTTTTCGTTTTGATGTTGCCATTCATGTATAACAGTGGTATTTAAAAATGATGGAGCAAAAATCGCGCTATAGACTGTAACTCCTTCACCAGCAAGCTTGTGATATACCGGATATAACGTAAAAAACCTTTTCCAATTTTGCACTTCAGTAATGGCCAAATAGTTACCATCTGCTTGTCTTTTTAAAGAATGATATACGCCTTCAGACTTAAGCGAAAGCGGGATGGGCGGAATTAAATTGGTAAAATATAAAATGTTAACCAGCGCAAAAATTCCACCTATGGTTGCATATAACCACTTTTTACTTTTTTCAAATTCCGAACGGGCCGCGTAGCTTATAAGCAGCACAAAAAGCGCTGCCACAACCAACGACAACAAAGCCGAAAGAACAAATATCCAAGAGCCAATTCGGTGGAAAACTACGGGAATTAAAAAAATCGCAAAAGAAATTAAGGATAAATAAAATAAAGAAATTTGAAAAACCAATCTGACATAATGCCGCTTCAAAGATTCATTTGCCCAAAAAGCCAAAGCCAAAATGAGCAAAAACGGCCAGCTCGCAGAAATGTCTGAACTTCTAAAATAAAAAACCAGGAAAACCGAAAGTACTCCTCCAAAAGTAAACTGGATAATATTTACCAGCCAAAAATGGGCTTTGGATGGGTTTGTCTCATCGCCTTCATTTTTTTCCAGAGCATGGACAAAAACCATACAAGTGGCGATGACAACCAGATGCAATACCACCCAAAAATTTTCCCAAAATACATCTACCCGTTTTAAAAAAACCGCGTCAAAAACGAACCCGCCAATTAAGGATAAAGACGAAATCGGCCGTTCGTATTTACCATACCAGTTACGAATTTTAGAAATTCGGGATGGGTTTTTTATTGTCTCTTCGTCCATTTATTTACATCAGCTTTAAAAACTCTTTTTCATTCAAAATTTTTACACCAATTTTTCATCCCGGTAGTAGAAGCTTCGCTTCACTACGGGACTTCATTCAATCAATTTTAAAAATTCAGCTTCGCTTAGAATTTTTATTTCTAAGGAATTCGCTTTTCCAGCTTTTGATCCTGGCTCCGATCCAACAACAACATAGTCGGTATTTTTTGAAACCGATGAAACCCAGTCTCCACCGGCTTTACGCACAGCTTCTTTTGCCTCATCGCGCGATAAAGATTCTAGTATTCCTGTAACCACAACTTTTTTGCCAAGCAAAGGTCCACTTTTCACTTTCAACTTTTCACTTTCAACTTTTACGCCGCTTTTCAGCAGCTTCTCTATAAATTTCAGACTGTGCTCATCTTGGAAATACTCGTAAACACTTTTGGCCACTGCTCCTCCGATGTTAGGAATGGAATCAATTTCTTCAAAGCTCGCGCTTGTTAATTTCTCGATGGTACCAAAATGCTCGGCGAGATCAATCGCAGTTTCTTCCCCCACATGCAAAATGCCCAGGCTGTAAATAAATTTTGCCAGCGATATTTTGCGATGTTGGTCAATGGAAGCGATGATGTTGTCGGCTGATTTTTCCCCAAAACGTTCCAGGGGTTCTATATCTTCTTTCTTCAAAGTAAAAATATCAGCCGCATCACTAATTAAACCTTCGTCTTTAAAACGGGAGATAATTTTTGGGCCAATGGTATAAATTTCAAAGGCGTTAACAAAATGTCCAATACCTCGCAAATTTTTAGCCGGGCAATGGCGATTGGTGCAGACCAGAGCAACACCTCCCCCTTCGCCAAGGCTACGGGGGACTGCGGCTCTGCTGTCTGTGATTGAACGTTGATCGGTTTTTGATGTTTTTTGAGTAGTTATCATCGCCTTTTTTACGTCGCCTTGACAAACCGGACACTTTTTGGGCATATAAAATTCTTTTTCTTTTCCCGAGCGCATCTTAGGCAGGACTTCTACAATTTGCGGAATCACATCGCCCGCTCTTTGAATAACTACCGTGTCTCCAATTTTTACACCAAGCCGATGAATTTCATCTATATTATGCAAGCTGGCACGCGCTACCGTAACTCCCCCCACTTCCACCGGCTGCATTATAGCCACGGGCGTTAAATTTCCTTGCCGGCCAACCTGGACAATAATATTTTCAATGATCGTTGTCGCTTTCTTTGCCGCGAACTTAAATGCGATGCTGCCCCGAGGCGCTTTCCCCACCACGCCCAAACGGTTAAAAGTCTGCCTTTCGTTGACTTGAACCACAATGCCGTCTATCTCAAAATCAAATTTGTCTCTGGATTTTGCCACCCAATTTTTAAATTTGAAAACTTCCTGCAAAGTCAGGCAGTCGCGAGTCTGCTGCACCGGGAAACCCAAGGCCAATAAAATTTGATGTTCCTCGCTGTGAGTTGTTTGGCCCAAATCGGTCACCAGCGAATAAGCCTGCCAAAAAAGTTTCCTTGAAGCCGTAACATTCGGGTCAAGTTGCCTGACAGCCCCTGCAGCTGTATTACGGGGATTGGCGTATTTACCGTGCTCCAGTTTGTTCAACTTGGCAAAATCTTTCTTTTTCATTAAAACTTCCCCCCGCGCCTCTATTTTTTTGGTTTTTTTAAGACTGCTGATTACCCGCTGTTTTAATTCTTCAGATAGTTTGCCTCTTTTTAGCTCCAAATCCAGGCGCAAAGGAATGGCTTGAACCGTTCTTAGGTTCTGGGTTACATTTTCCCCCACAAATCCATCCCCTCGAGTGGCGCCCAAAACGAAAATACCATCTTCATAAACCAGGCTAGTTGCCAAACCGTCGAATTTTAACTCGCAAGCATACGTCCACTTGCTGTTTGCTTCCAATTTTTTAATCCGTGTCTGCCAATCCTGCATTTCTTCTTCTGAAAAGGCATCGTTCAAAGACAACATGCGGCTGTCATGCTTAACTTTAACAAACTTATCCAAGGCTTTGCCTCCAATCCTTTGGCTTGGAGAGTCGGCCGACATAAGCTCGGGGAACCGGGTCTCCAATGCTTTCAACTCTCTGTTCAAAGAATCATAAACCTCGTCCGTGACTTTAGGATCGTCCAAAACATGGTAACGATAGCGTAAATCCTCGATTTGCTCGCGCAATTTTACTATTCTATTTTTAGCTTCTGCTACTTGCATATTGCCTTAATTATACAGTTTTTAGTCTCTTTTTTCCACGGGGACGTCTAAAAAACTCCCAAAAATCGCAATAAGCCGATCTCGTAATTTTTGGGCAAAACGGCAACGTCCTAAACGAAGTGAGCATCCGGCGTAAGCCGGATGCGAACGTAGTGAGGACGGTTGACGCGTTATCCACATCTTGCGTTAACTTACGGGAGTGTTAAACTTCAATTAGAATAAAAAAATAAATAGTCTCCATTATTTGATTTGATGTTATTCAGAAAAACAAAATTTGAACTTTCACCAAGGCTCAAACTGGGAGTCGGAAGAGGCTATTCCCAAAATCAAATACTTAAAATTTCTGCTGTAATTTGCCTAGTCTTAGCCGTAGGTTTGACTTTCAACGCAATAAGGTTGATGATTAAAGGCAAAAATCAGGCAGCAAACCAGGAGCAGGTGCTGGGAACCACTGATGTTAAAAACTCTGGCGGTCAAGATTCTCTGCAATTTATAAACTATACGGTGGCAAAAGGCGACACCTTATTTAACATCAGCCAAAAATTTAATATTAGCTGGAACACCTTAGCTACCTTAAACAATTTAAAAAGCCCCTTTTACCTTAAACCTGGCCAAGTATTAAAAGTGCCCAAACAATAACAATCAAAAAAGCCTTCGGGGAAAAACCGAGGGCTTTTTAAATGTTTTATCATCCGGTACTTGTTCCAAATTTTTATGAGGGCGAATCCTCTTGGTGTGTATTTTTTGTTTGTTTCGACCTTAAAATAATTTTTTTACTGAATTATCCTGTCTATAATACCATACTTTTTCGCCTCATCAGCCACCATAAAATAGTCTCGGTCAGTATCTTTTTCAATTTTAGATATTGGCTGGCCGGTATGTTTGGCTAAAATGCTGTTGATTTGATTTTTAATGCGCATCATCTCCCGCGCCTGGATTTCCACATCTTTTTGCTGGCCTTCCACTCCGCCCATAACCTGATGGATTAAAACACGCGCATTGGGCAAGCTCAAACGCTTGCCTTTGGCGCCGCACGCAAGCAGTACCGCGGCGGCCGATGCAGCTTGACCCACGCAGATTGTAGAAACATCTGCTTTAACGTGCTGCATTGTATCATACAGGGCCATGGCAGAGGTTACGCTTCCCCCCGGAGAATTGATGTAAAGTTTTATATCTTCTTTGTTGTTTTCTGCATCGAGGAATAACAATTGCGCAATAAGCGTATTGGCAACTGCGTCGTCAATAGGCTCGCCCAAAAAAATAATCCGCTCTTTTAACAGCCGGCTGTATATATCATACGCCCGCTCGCCATCATGGCTTTTTTGAATTACGATTGGAACTAGTGGCATAAGTGTAGATTTTCCGCCAGAGGCGTATCCGCCTTCGGCGGAAAGATTAAAGATTTATGATGTAGGATGTAGTGCAGGCCATTGGCCTGCCTGTTGTAGCGTGCCGATTTATCGGCGTCTATGTCATTCCGGAAATTTTGTATTGCTATAAAAATTATCCGGAATCCAGATTGTTAAAATTCAATTAAGCTTCAAGCTTATCTTCCCATTCCTTCATGAAAGGCTGTAGTTCCCTTAAAATTAGAAATAAATTTTTTAACCTATATACTGTCCTGTCCCAATCTTTCGGCGTTGCACTTTCAACCATTAAATCCTCTAATGCCACTGCCGACTGATAAAAAATATTCGTTAAAACATCCTCGGCAATTTTTTCAGGCAACAACTTAAGTCCCCCGCTTCTAAAAAAATCTCCTGCCCTATGCAGTTCTCTACTAAATACGCCTTTGATCTGTTCAATATTTTCAGGAGAATCTAAAAGACGCTCAAATTGATGGTATGCTTCTGGGCCGCCATCCCAATTAATGAGGTTTCTTGACGGGTCGCCTTTGAATTCAGATTCTGGCATATAATTTTAGACAAGGTTTTATGTATTTTCTTTCACTTCCTCCGCCGGCGCTTCCTCTTTTGCAACTTCCAACGATGCATCAGCCGCTGTTTCTTGAACGGCTTCCGATGTTTCCCCTGCCTCATGTTTCATGCTTTCTGTTTCATCTGCTGCAGTCTCATCTCCCCCTATCTTCTCCCCGTTAATATCTATTTTCCAGCCGGTTAGTCTCGCAGCTAAACGGACATTTTGTCCGGCTTTACCAATGGCTAAAGACAGCTGATCTTCCAGCACACCAACTTTAGCTTCTTTGTTGGCTTCGTCAAGCTGAACGTTAATAATTTTAGCCGGCGACAAAGCATTGGCAATAAATTTTACCGGGTCATCGCTAAATTCTATAATGTCAATTTTTTCACCACTTAATTCTGCCATCACGGTTTGCACGCGGCTGCCTTTTTGCCCGACGCAGCTACCGATGGGGTCAATGCCATCTTGCGTAGAAATTACGGCTATTTTGGAGCGGGAACCGGCTTCCCTTGCCACAGCTTTAATTTCCACGCTGCCATTGTAAATTTCCGGCACTTCCAATTCAAAAAGTTTGCGCACCATGTCAGGATGTGAGCGTGATAAAGTAATTTTTGGCCCCTTGGCCGCGGGCTCAACGTGTAAAATTAAAACTTTTACGCGCTGTCCAATGACGTACTTTTCGCCGCGGATTTGTTCGGAAGGAAACAGCACGCCGGCAGCCTTGCCCAAGTCCACCAACACCGTGTCGCCTTCTACTCTTTGAATAATACCATTTTGCAAAGTTCGCTCCTTAGCCTTAAAATCTGAAAACTGCACATTCCTTTCCGCTTCCCGCAATTTTTGGATAATGACCTGCTTGGCGGTTTGCGCTGCAATTCTGCCGTAAGAAGTTCCTGTTTTTGGCGTAATCTCTGTGCGAATTTCGTCACCTGCTTTAGCCCCTTTTTTCAGCTTTTTTGCCGCATCTAGAGTAATAAATTTTTGAGGATCTTCCCCGACTTCAGTTTCGCTCTCTGCAACAGTTTTGACATCGAAAACTTTTGTGCCCATGGTTTCCGGATTAAATTCCACCACAATATTTTGGTTCTTTTCCCCGTAATCTTTGCGAAAAGCCGCGGCCAAAGAGGCCTCTATCATGCCAATTAAGTCTTCTCTGCTTATGCCTTTTTCTTCGGCAATCTGTTCCAATGCCTGTTCTAATTGATCATTCATAATTTATATACTAATTAACAAATAACTACGTATGAAACGGATGATTCAAATTCGAATTTATTTGCATCATTCGCATACATTCGTATATTGGTATTTATATTTTTAATAAAAAAGATGAGCGCGCGCTCATCCAATAAACTGTGTTACCTGAGTCAATCTGCGTATCTGTGATCTTAGTTCCAATCTTCCACCGCATTCGATAGTATTTTAGCAGGCTGGAAGGTTTTGTCAATACCATTATATTCCATGACGCAAACATCAATTTGCGGCTGAAGATTAAGGTATTTTTGATTTCGCAAAAAATACATTTTTACGGCCCGCAAAATCTTTTGCTGCTTATAAATATTTACCGCTTCCGCGCCTGTGCCAAACTTTAGAACCGATAAATTCCTAGTTTTAACCTCCACAAAAACAATTTTGTTATCTTTGACGGCTATAAAATCTATTTCCCCTAATTGCTTTCCTTTTTTGTTATATTCATTTGAGGCTACAATTTTAAAGCCTAACTTCTTATATTCTGCTTGAGCAAACTCTTCTCCAAGCTGACCTAAGCTTTTAGTTAAAGAGTTGTCTGATTTTAACCAGTTGAGCATAAAACCAAATTAGCCATAATGAGTAGCAGTCAAAAGTACAACAAGCAAAAAACCATAAAATAAACACCCGCTTAAGAGCCAAAAAATCAAACCATTTACAATCTTCTGCGATTTTGAAAATTGGCGGAATTTTTTAAAAACAAAAAATATAAACAATAAAATGTTCAAAGCTATGAGCGCGTACCCTAAGAGTTCTTCAAAATCACGATCTTTAATTATGTGAAATCCCAATAACAAAGCGCTAATAATATACAATCCGACGAGGAATAAATAATAATGGATGGTCTTCATTCTACTTTTTGTAAATATTTTAGCTTTAACTGCTGCTTTTCCCAATTTTTCTTTTCAGTGCCATAGTGCCTGAAAAATGAAACTAAAATTGCTGCAAACCAAATTATCCCAATCAGTACCACCACCAACGCGACAAAATGCGTGCCAAAAAACCTAATATTTTCAAAGCGCCACAAATACCACAGCAACTCACCTAAACCAATGGTCAAAAATAAATTAAAAAACTTTTGTCTATATTTTTTATCAACCGGAGTAGGCGCAAGTTTCCCGGCAATCTTCATGACTATTGAAAGTAAGACCAAAATCGCGCCCGCAAACAAAAAAAGCTTTTCTGCGGGAGAAATGTACGCGCTGTTAATTTGGAACAAAGATTGGTAAGTTAAATAGTTTTTTAAATTCATGGAGATGTAATGCGAAACTACGAACGACATTCGAATCTGCGAAAGGAGCTGCAAAAAAGTTCGTATATCTTTTCGTAGATTCGTTCTATTTTTCGCAGTTTCACATTCGGTTACTTTTCGTAAAGCACCGAATAATGATAACCGTCTGCCATCAAGTCCTTGATTTTCCTAAAACCCGTCAGTCCCAGCATAACTTCCAGTTTTTCCTGGTCGAGTCTTGTTTCCACAGGCGGGCCGAAAGGCGCGGCCGTGCGCTTCCATTCCACTGCCGCAACCCTTCCGGGACTTTTTAAAATTCTATAAACATTCTTTATTAACTCTTCCTTTTGTCCTATTTCATGCAAAATGTTGCCCACAATCACCAGGTCACAGGAATTGGCAGGGATTTCCAAAAGCGGCTTACCTAAATTGGCCTGCACCACCCGCACATTTTTGTAGCCGAACTGGTTGGCTATGGAAACAGTGGCCGCCAGCTTGTCTGTCTGGATATCTACCGCGTAAATTATGCCGCTCGAGCCAACCATTTGCGCCGCAGGCAAAACGTAAAAACCATTGCCGCAGCCCAAATCCGCCACCACCTGGCCCTGCATAAGCCCGGTCTGCGCTACAATTTCCGCTGGATTTAAAAATTTAGACATCGCTTATTTGTCTTATATTTCCTTATAAAGCTTTTCTATTTTCACTGCCTTTAAATTTTCATCCACTTCCATCAAAACTCCGTTAATTTGCAACACGCCTTCTTCTTCTACTTCATAAACAAATTTTTCGTTTTCGTCCAAAAATTTTTTAAGCGCATTGTTGGGGATGACTCCCAAAATTGAATCCCTTGTCCCCACCATGCCAACATCGGTTATATATCCGGTCCCTCCTGATAAAATTCGAGCATCAGCCGTTGGAATGTGGGTATGAGTCCCAAACACTCCGGCAACCCTGCCGTTTAAATGCAATCCCATTGCAACTTTCTCGCTCGTGGCCTCCGCATGGAAATCTACTATTATTATATCACCTTTTTGGCTTTGTTCTGCAATCAATTGATCAACAGCCAAAAAAGGGTTGGAAATTTGGCCATCAAACTGCTTTTCCATAAACACCTGTCCGTTTAAATTGATGATAAGGTATTGCTGATCATTTTTTGAAAAACGATAGTAGCCGTGTCCCGCAAAAGAGTCTCCAAAATTCGCCGGTCGGATTAACTTTGGATACTGTTCAAAACTTGCTGCTGATAGTTCTCCTTTTTTAAAAATATGATTGCCAGACGTGTAGCAATCAATTCCCAAATCGTCAATTTCTGCCAAAGTTGATGGTGTAACTCCTTTGCCATGCGCAAGATTTTCGACATTGACAATAACAACACCGGGTTTATATTTTTCTTTCCACTGTGGCAAAACCTGGCGCAAAGCTTTGCGCCCGGGCTTGCCCACAACGTCGCCGATGAATAAAATTTTAGGCATGGTTGTAAATTTACAATGAAAACTTTATACTCTTTGCGGAGGTATCAGATGAACCCAGAATTAGCAAGACGGGAAGTCGAGAGAAAACTGAAAGGAGAGAAATGGTACCGCAGTGTGGAATTCGGAGATCACAAAGGAAAATTAGTGATTGTCGTTTACCGCACAGACGGTTCCGAACCACTAAACAAGATCGGCGATTGGAATGTAAAATACGTCACAATCGTCGAATTTGAATCCGACTAACAGGGCGTCATTGCAAACCGATGACTCCCTTTTCTGTTTTTTATCTTGCGTATTCAATAACCCTAGTTTCCCTAATCACATGCACCTTAATCTCACCCGGAAACTTAAGTTCCTGCTCCAAACGGTTGGCAATTTCCCGTGCTAATTTTTGGCAAGCCAAGTCGTCAATTTTGGAAGGCGTGACAAATACCCGAATTTCACGTCCGCCCTGAATGGCATAAGTTTTGTCTACACCTTCGTAAGAGTTGGCAATGTTTTCTAAATCGGTCAAACGCTTTATATAATTTTCCAATGTGTCTTTACGGGCACCGGGGCGAGCGCCGGAAATGTTGTCGCAAGCGTCTACAATTATAGCTTCCACACTTTGCGCGGCCTCGCTTTTGCCGGAAACGTCGGTGTCATGATGATGGCTGGCAATGGCTTCGACTACACGGGCATCCAAACCGAATTTCTCGGCCACTTTTTTACCAAGTTCTACATGGCTGCCTTCTAAATCCTGGTCAAGCGCCTTGCCAATGTCATGAAGCAGCGCGCCTTGTTTGGCCACAGAAACATCCGCACCCAACTCTTCTGCCATTAAAGCCGCCAGTTTGGCCATCTCCACGCTGTGGCGCAAAATATTTTGGCCGTAAGAGGTTCGAAACATCATGCGTCCAACCAAATGCACTAGCTTAGCAGGAAAGTTGGTAATCCCTAATTCATAAACCGCCTGCTCTCCTGCCTGCTTTATGTGTTCATTAATTTCTGCCTTGCTTTTTTCGTAAGCCTCTTCAATTCTTGCTGGATGAATGCGTCCATCAGCCAAAAGTTTTTCTAAAGTTAATTTGGCGATGTGGCGGCGAATCGAATTAAAGCCGCTAATGACTACGGTATCCGGGCTATCATCAATCAAAATTTCCACACCCATCATCTGTTCAAAAGCGCGGATATTGCGGCCTTCTTTACCAATAATCCGTCCTTTCATTTCTTCATTGGGAATTTGAACAGTGGTAGTCGTAACTTCTGCCGTAACTTCACTGGCCAGACGCTCAATTGCTTGGGCGATAATATTGCGTCCTTCCCTTTCCGCTTCCTCCCTGGTTTGTTCTAAAAGTTTTTTATGCAAGGAAACCATTTCTTCTTTGACTGTCTTTTCTGCATTATCAAGCAAAACCTTGGCGGCTTCTTCCCGCGTCATTCCCGCAATTTTTTGCAAATTGTCCAACTGCTTTTGGCGAAGTTCCTTTATTTCTTCCTGAATCTGTTTAATTTGTTCACTCTTGGTTTCTAAATCTGCTTTCTGTCTGTCTAAATTATTAGATTTAACATCCAACTCTTTTTCCTTGCGGTCAATGCGTTCTTCAAAACGCACAATCTGCGCCCGAAAATCCGCCTCCTGCTTTTTTGCCTGCTCGATTATTTCTATGCTCCGAGTTTTTGCCTCCAGCAAAAGTTCTTTTTCTTTATTTTTCGCGTCATCAACTATTTTTTCGGCGCGGGCTTCGGCGCTGCCAATATTTTTGCCTGCCTGCGACTGGCGGTATAAATAACCTGTAACAACGCCAACAGCCAAGCCGATTAAAATATAAATTGCAATCATAAAAATTCCTTGGCTTCCGTAAACAAGGCTTTGGATAATTAACAAAACTGCTAATTGTTTAGATTAGCTGGTGATCTTTCTTTAAAGACTTGGTTCTAGCAATAAAGTGCACAGTTAGAAATCCAATAATAAAGATGTATCTGCCAATTATCCAATACTTGTCTTACGGAAATTAGCTATAAATTCAGTAATTAGATATTACCATGATTTGTCGTTTGCGTCAAATAGGCTTATACTTAAAATATTCGACTTAAATCTTTAATCCTTAATCTTAAATCTGCCATGAGATACGAGTTACCAAAACTTAACTACGACTACGACGCACTGGAACCTTACATAGATGCCAAAACTATGGAAATCCACCACACCAAACACCATCAAACTTACGTGGACAAATTGAACGCGGCTTTGGAAAAATACCCGGATTTGCAGGGTCGGCCGGTGGAAGAACTTTTAACTGATCTGCCGAATTTAAAAGTTGAAGAAGCTGATAGAACTGCCATAAAAAACCATGGCGGCGGACATTTTAACCACTCCTTATTTTGGAAATATTTAGACCCCGCTAACAAAAAAGACGATCTCTTAGTAAAAGAAATTACTTCCACTTTCAACTCCATTGATGAATTTAAAAAACAATTTAGCGATGCAGCAACCAAACTCTTCGGCTCGGGCTGGACGTGGTTAGCTCGTGATGCGAAAACATCGAAATTGATTATTCAAAACTTGCCCAACCAAGACTCCCCCCTAATGACGGGTCTTCAACCGATTTTCGGACTAGATGTTTGGGAACATGCGTATTATTTAAAATATCAAAATAAAAGACCTGATTATGTTCAGGCCTGGTGGAATGTATTGAAGTTTATCTAACTTTGTCATTGCGAGTGCAGCCGAAGCAATCTTTTCCTGTTACCTTCTTATTAAATTATTCGGATGTTTCTTTATTAGACTCTAAATGAGCCTTAATTAATTTATCCAAATGGTTGCGGGCATGCCCAAGCTTATCCCATAATGTTTGACTGTTGCTGACTTCGGATTTCAATGTTGTGATTATATCCATAGCGTGTTCCAAGTCCCGGGCTTCTTTTGTCCCAAACTCACCCATGTCCCTTGGCTTTTTTAATTCACTCATCTTTTCTTCAAATGCCATAAATTTTTCTTTCAAAATTAAGATTAAGTCAATTACCGCCGACTTCGTCGGCGGATATCTTGTAGTATTATATTAGGATAATTAAGCTTGAAGAAATCGACGACGATCGGGACTTAAGAAAAAAATTTAATCTAAAATAAAACATCCTCAAAAAAATAACGGCCATTATTTTAAGGATTACTATGTTTATTGTCTCTTTTGAATATTTTTAATAGCGGATAGTATAAATCTTTTTTTGGCGGGATGACTAATTTTTTGTGAGTATCTTTGTTGGTAAATTTTACGAACTTTGCGCCGCGAATAACTACCGTTGGAATTTTTTCATTGCCCTCTCCCATCAGCAATACTGCCATTGCGGAAAGTGCGTCGACGATGTTACTTTGGGTGTATTTCAGTTTGCGGGCAAAAATGTCTTTTTTACCCCGGTAGTCGTAAAGGGGATTAAGTCCGTAAAAGCCAACTGATATCCCGCTTGTGCCCCAACGCAGCGGTGTGGTGTGGCTGTCGGTGGCGACCACCGCCAGTTTTTTTATGCGATGCTTGTTTTTTAAATATTGGCAGATCTGCTTGCATAGATTAGAGGTGTTCTTTGGCCAAAGTACATAATAGCCATTGGCATTACTTTCATCAATCCCTGCCGATGGAATTAGCGTATGGTCTTTAATGGTAAGTACCATCTCACCCCAAAAAGATTTATAAGGTGGTAGAGAGTAATCGGCTTCTTGTTTTATTAATTTTGTTTTTTTAACCTTGCCTATTTTTATGCAGCGGCCTTGGTGGATCGCCAAAATTTTCGACGTAATAAACAAAACATCTCCCTCTTTTAGTTTAGGAAGATATTTATCTAACAGCTCAAAAATATTGTCTTTGGGCGGAAGGAGAGCGCGGGTTTTAATTGGTAGAAACTGCATTGGAATTTTTGCCTCTAAGGATTCTTATGCCTAAATAAGACAGGGGCGTATAAAGAATGCCCATGGCTACTTTGTAAATCCACCAACTAAAAATTACATTAATTAAAACATTGTTGGGATAAACCCCGTAAAAAGCAATGGTCATAAAAATTACCGTGTCCAAAAACTGCGACCAGACATTGGACAGGTTGGACCTTAACCAGAACATTTTGCCGCCGGTAAACTTTTTTACAAAAAAGAACGTGACCACATCTTGGTATTCCCCAATGATAAATGCCACTAGGGAAGCAAAAGTAATTCTGGCCGAAACGCCGAAAATTAAATTGTAGCCAGGTTTGACCCATAAGCTTTGTACTGACCAGGGCATTGCCAGTGACAAAAGCGAATATAAAATAAAAAGCAGGGCAGAGGCAAAGCCGGCGAAAACAAACATTCTGGCTATTTTTTTTCCGTAAACTTCTCCAATCACGTCTGTCATTATAAATACTATCGGAAAAGAAAACACTGCCACGGAAAGGTTGGAGTGGAAAATAAACGGCATCAGCTTTAGCCCCAGGGTGTTGGCGGCAAAGAGAGAGCTTATATAAAGCACTAGGGCAATAACTATCTTTTTAAAATCTTTGTCTTCGATTGGCATAGTGTTGGTAAATGGATTAATAATAAAATAAGTCTATCAGAAATATTTTCAAATTTCAACTTTGCATTTTTTGAACCTTTGCATTATAATACTTATAAGTATTATTCAGTAATAATATGGCGAAATACGAATTGAAACAAAAAGCAATAAAGCTCCGGCTAAAAGGATTGAGCTATAATCAGATTAAGTCGCAAATCCAAGTGAGCAAAAGTTCTCTTAGTTTATGGCTGAAAGATTATCCGCTTAGCGAAGAAAGGCTTCGGGCATTGAGGGATTTTAGCGAAATACGAATAGAAAAATTTCGCCAAACTATGCTGGCGAAACAGGAGAAGCGATTTACAGAAGCCTATAATCGGGAAAAAATCAGTCACCTGCCTCTTTCAAGGAAAGAGTTGTTTATTGCAGGTCTGTTTCTATACTGGGGCGAAGGCATGAAGGGCATAAAACGTTCCCTTGGACTTTATAATACCAATCCGCAAATTGTTAAGTTTGGATTATTTTGGTATACAAAAATTTTAGGCGTCCCAAGAAAGAAAATTAAAGTCCACCTGCACTTATATAGTGACATGAATATAGCGGAGGAGATAAACTTTTGGAGCAATGAATTAAATTTGCCTTTGTCACAAATCCGAAGGCCATACATTAAGCAAACGAAAAAAACGAGTATCAGCTATAGAGGCGGTTTTGGCCACGGCACATGCGGTTTATTATTTTCCGATGTAAGGTTAAAAATCAAGATATTGGCTGCCATAAAGGCTGTTGCAGATTATTATGAAAGTAGAATATAATACTGAAAGTCTATGGGCTAGTAGCTCAGCCGGTTAGAGCACGGCTCTTATAAAGCCGGGGTCGATGGTTCAAGTCCATCCTAGCCCACCAGAATATTTTAACTAAAAATGAAAGGAATATATGTTCAAAAAATTTTTTGGTAGACGCGGCCCAGAAGAAGCAAGAAACAAAACTCCGGAAAGCAATCCGAAAATAAACCCAAAGGCGGAGTACGACGCAACTGGCGAGAGGTTAGAGCATCGTGAGGATACCAAGGAGCAGCGATATGAGCTATACAGAAGCAGGCTGGAGCGTGGAAAAAGAGTTCGTTATACAACAACCAGAGGATCAACTTCGGGAGAAGACAGCCTTGAGCATTGGGAAGACATAGGAGGGAACCGCTTAAAAGTTTGGTTAAAAAATCCTCCAATAATTGCAGGGATAACTTACCCAGTTTTAGAGTATTATTTAGAATCAAGGGGTGGAATGGGTTCCTGGTATTTGACAGATGATTCACAAGAAGATCAAAAGAAATTTTTTGGAGCTCTCGTGCAAATTGATACCAAGTGAGTATCTTAAATGAAAATCCCGACCAATGATCGGGATTTTTACATAACTGAATATTTTAAATTATCGTCGCGCTTGCCACCTTGTCGCCTTCATCAAGGCGCATTACGCGAACGCCTTGGGTGGCGCGGCCGAGAGTGGAAACTTTGTTCAAAGGCGTGCGGATGGTTTGGCCCATTTTGGAAATAATTACTAAATCGTGCTCTTCGGCATTGTTTAAAATATACATGGCCACAATTTTGCCGGTTTTGGACGTAACTTTTAAAGTTTTAATGCCGCTACCGCCGCGTTTTTGCACTTTGTAGAACTGGGCTTCGGTTTTTTTGCCCAAACCGTTTTCTGTCACCACCAAAACTTCCAAAGTTTTTACATCCACTTCTTTGCGAATAATATCCATGGAAATTATATGGTCATCTTTTTTTATGCGCATGCCGCTTACGCCACTGGCATTCCTGCCCATCGGCCGCACATCTTTTTCGCTAAAGCGGATGGCCTGGCCGTTTTCTGTGGAAAGCATGACCTGGTCGTCACCGCTGGAAATTTCCACCCATTTTAATTCGTCATCACCTTTCAAATTAATTGCAATCATGCCGCTTTTGCGCACCTTTTCAAACTCTTCCCTCGCCACTTTTTTAATCAGGCCTTTTTTGGTGGACATGACTAAAAATTTCGCGCCGTCTTTTTTTGAAAAAGTCAGCACAGCCTGGGCGGTTTCGTTATTTTGCAGCTGCAAAAAGTTAACCAAGGCCTGGCCTTTGGCTGTACGGCTGCCTTCCGGCAATTCATAGACTTTAGTTTGGAACACCCGGCCTTTGTTGGTGAAGAATAAAATGTCATCATGTGTATTGGAACTGATGAGTTTGTCTACGACATCTTCTTCCTTCAAAGATTGGCCAATAACGCCTTTACCGCCGCGACTTTGCGCTTTGTAAGTGTCCGGCGCCAGACGTTTTACATAACCGGATTTGGTAACCGTAATGATTACATTGCTTTCCGGAATCAAGTCTTCGGCGCTAAAGGAGCCAATGGCATTTTTTATAACTTGGGTTCTGCGCTCATCACCAAATTTGGCTTTAAGTTCTTCCACTTCTTTTTTAATTATTGCCAGAATTTTTTTAGCCGACTGCAAAATGCCTTCCAACTCTTCAATTAAAGCCTTTTTTTCTTTCAATTCGTCTTCAATTTTTTTGCGCTCAAGGCCGGCCAAAGTTTGCAAGCGCATTTCCAAAATGGCGGATGACTGAATGTCCGTTAACTTAAATTTTTTCATCAAGTTAGCATGTGCCTCTTCTTTGGTTGGGCTTTTGCGTATGGTGTTGATGACTTCGTCAATGTGGTCCAGGGCTTTTTTTAAACCTTCCAAAATGTGGGCGCGCTCTTTGGCTTTTTTGAGTTCAAAGGCAGTGCGTCTTTTGACCACAACTTGCCGATGCTCTAAATACTTTTCCAAAACTGTTTTTAAATTCAAAACGTGCGGTTCAATGCCGTCCACCAAAGCCAGCATGTTTAAATGGAAAGTCTCTTGAAGTTGGGTGTAGGAAAACAACTGGTTTAGAATTTTATTCGCCAGGCCGTCTTTTTTTATGTCTACGACTATGCGCACGCCGTCTTTATCGCTTTCGTCGCGCACGTCTTTAATCCCCTCTATTTTTTTGTCGCGCACCAGTTCAGCAATTTTTTCCAAAAGTGTGGCTTTGTTTACACGGTAGGGAATTTCGTGGATTAAAATTTGAAAAGCCCCGGTTTTAGTTTCCGTAATTTCGGTTTTGCCGCGCATGACAATTCCGCCCTTGCCCGTGGCATAAGCATTTTTTATGGCTGCAATGTCGTAAATAATTCCGCCGGTGGGGAAGTCTGGGCCTTTAATAAATTCCATTAAATCTTCGGTTGTGGCCTCGGGGTCATCAATTAATTTAATTATGGCGTCGCAAACTTCAGTCAGGTTATGTGGAGGAATGTCGGTTGCCATACCCACGGCAATGCCTAAAGTGCCATTGAGTAAAAGGTTAGGGACTTTGCCCGGCAAAACCACGGGTTCTTTTCTGGTGGCGTCGTAGTTGTCGCGCCAATCCACTGTTTCTTTGTCTAAATCAGTCAAAAGTTCCTCTGCTAGGGCTGACATTCTGGCTTCTGTATATCTCATAGCCGCGGCGCCGTCGCCGTCCATAGAATTGTGAACAATAATGCCACTGGCCAGAGCGAAATTATGAGTGATGTCCACGGTGAGATCAAAAACATCTTCTCGTTCTGCCAAAAGTTTCACCCCAACAATTTTATGGTTGTAAATTTTTGCCTGCTCAACCATTTCCTGAAAATTGGCAAAATAGCCCAGAGCTTTAGTGAGTCTGGGAACGCCGTTGGGCGTCCTTTTTTCATCATACACTTCCGGAGTAATGGGGCTACTGTTCAGCAGCATAAGTTTATTGACGAAGCCTAAAATTTTAGACTTAACCACTTTTTCTTTATATAACGGGTCTTGCCACTTTTGGCTCAGCGAAACGGAAGCCTTAGCCGCAAGTTCCTTCATCAGGTTTGGATTTGCTTTAAGCCTCTCGTGGTTGCGAATTGTTATGCCTTCAATAATAGTTTTTCTGAATTTGGGATCACGCCATTGTCTTCCCCCCTTTTCTTTATGTAGCTTTTGGGTATTGGGGTTTGCCCATAAAATTTTTGCCATTTTAGAAAAATGGCCATTGGCATAATGGCTCCGGTATTCGGGGTTTTCCCATAAGTTTTTGGAGATTTGAGCTCTTTTGGCTTTATAGGCAGGGTTGTTCCATTTTTCTTTCATGAGTCGGCTAATGAGTTGCCGGTGTTCAGATTGGCTCCACAATTTTAAAGACATGGCCCGGGTAGTTTTGGCCACTTCTTCTCTATATTTCGGATCTTGCCACCTTGCTTTTAACTCTTTTGATTTAAGGCCTCTAAGTAGCTGTTTAAATTTTTCCGTTTGCCAGAGTTTTTGCAGGTTTTTACTGGCTGCCGCGGATATTTTTGTCTTAAACTCCGGGTTTTTCCAAAGTTCTTTTATCATTTTGCTATGTTTTGCCCGGTACTTTGGGTCTTGCCAGGAAATTTTATTTCTGTCTGACATTTGCACCGCCCTCTTTTTTTTATTTTCAGTTTCGGACCAGTATTTATCCCGGCCAGATTTGATTTTTGCTCTGTACTCGGGATCTTCATGGCGCTTGGAAGCCAGCTTTGAATGTAATTTAAAATGATCACCCCATTGCATCCTCTGAATGTTGTCAGGGCTGTTGTTTAACTTATTAAAGTCCAGGTGGTGTCGGACTCTGCCCGCGCTATTTTTATAAATACCTTTTTGCAGGTTCCACAGGTCAGCAAGATGATGCGCCCAGCTCCAAACTTGTTTTTTGGGTTGCCAAACCATGCGGTAGCCAACACTATGAGGGTCGTCAGTTTTACTCGAAAGGCGGAAGTTCAGCGGCATTAGTGACTGCCCCGCTGTCAAAAATTGAGCCTCACAATAGCTGCCATCGCGCAACATGAATTTATGGTTAGGCGTGCAGCGGATTTTTTCGCCGTTATCCAGTTTCACTTCAACCAGTTCAGCTTGTTTTTTTGTAAGCCTGGGGTGTTTAATTTCAGCAATTTCCACAGCTTTAGTCTGGTTGTTAAATGTATAAGTAAAGTTGGTTTTGCCGGCTTTGTATTCTTGAATTAGCTGATTAAAATTTAAGTTTCTGCCATCGGCCAGAGCGACTTGGGTATCCCCGGTAAAACAGCCAAAATTTCCCTGACCGTCAATGAGCGGATAGCGCATGGCAAAAGTTTGCGCCATGTGCACCATGGAGTCGTAAACCGCAATGTCGCCGTGAGGGTGGTACTTACCCAAAACATCGCCAACTACCGCCGCAGATTTTCTGAATTTAACATTGTGACGCAGCCCTAACTCGTGCATGACATACAAAATCCTGCGGTGCACCGGCTTAAGCCCATCACGAACATCCGGCAGGGCACGGCTAACAATTACGCTCATGGCGTAGTCTAAATACGACTCCTGCATTTCATGTTCAATCTGCCGGGCCTTAACCAGGCCTATGTTAAACGAAAGAGGTTGTGATGAATCTTTAGGCATAGGTGAGAATTGACAAAAATGACAAAAACGACGGAAATGACAAAATTAGGATTGCACCCTATTTTTATTATTTTTGCTCACTTTTTTAATTTTTGTCATTTCTTATAATTTTCCTTAACGTCTTTTATGCCTTTACCAATCGTCTCAAATAATGTTTTATCTGCCGGATGGTTTTTGTAGTATCTCGCGCTGATTATCCAAACTCCGATTAACAGGATGGCGGTAATGATAGCCACGATCCACATTATTTTGATTTTTTCCGTGCGGGGTTTGTTACGGATATTTTCGATCAAATTCATACAGTATTTTTGTCAATTTTGTTCAATTATGTCATTTTTGTCATTATCTCAAGGGCTCTAGTATGGCCAACTTTGTCCCCTCTTCCGAAAGTTCTTTTTTCTTTATTGAAAGTTTTTCCATTGCTTCTTTTTTGCCGCCCATTTCTTTAACAAATTTGTCTAAAGAATCTAAATCCAAAATCAATTCATTTCCGCCGGAGGCGGATCCCGCTCCGCGGGACATTTTATAATGAGACGGGATGACTATTTTCGGTTCTATTTCGTTTACAACCTTACTGGCGTTGGATGCGGAAAGCACTGTGTTGCCGCCCACGGGTAAAATTAATATATCTATATCTCCCAATGCCTCCAGTTCATCTTCCTTCATATTGAATTCATGGATATGGGTTAAGTTGAGTATTCTAATGTCTTCACTTTCAATTAAAAAAACCGTCACATACTTGTCTTCCTGTTTTAACGGGATGCCGGTAACGGTTACGCCTTTAATGTCGTATTCGCCCGGGTCAGTAATGTCAAAATGCTCACCGGAAATACCACTGGTTGCTGAATAAAGTTTGCTGTTTTTTTGCGCCAAAATTAAAATATCGGCGGCTCCCCTTGGCGGGGTTAGGCCGCTGTCTTTGTGGAATGGGTCAGTAATAATTGTGGCTTCTTTAGTGGTGATTTTGAAGCTGGAAAGTCCGAAATATTGTATTTGCATACCGCTGATAGATCGCTGATGGGGACGCTGAATTTACGCTGATGTAGCGTGCCGATTTATCGGCTTTTAGGTTACTTTACTATTAAATTATAAAGGATTTTGAGTGAAAAGGAAAGAGGTCTTTTGCTTGCTTAATTGCTTAAATTAAGCTATTCTTTTTTCAGAAAATCAATAGTTGTAAATCCATGATCACTGAGGAGGAAGGAATGAGCAATGCGGTCTTAAACAGCGGAGAAATGCGCAAACGAATCTCGGCTAGCATTACCCAACTGTTAATACATCGGTAAATATCGCTCTTGCTTTTTCTATATTAACTGCTATAATCATTAGGCTTATTTGCGTACGGCGCTAAGAACCCTCACCCGCCCTTCGGGCACCCTCTCCCAGAGGGAGAGGGTATAAAGGAATTTAACTATTAACCCCAAATAAGCAGTAAGTTTGACGCCGTTTAATAATTAACCAATGCAATACGTATCTTAAATTTGATTCAACGATAAGGTCGTTGATTTTTTATTTTGTCATTCTGAAACAAGTTCAGAATGACATACTAAGGTAATCCATTGGCAGAAAATTAATTTATGACAGAACAAGCATCAGTAACACAAACTATCCCCGCCGCCGCGGCCAGCGCCAAGACCATGGCGGATTTGGTTGACAGCGGCGTGGAAATAAAAGTTTTAAAACAGGGTGATATGGTAGAGGGTACTTTGATTTCCGTGGGTAAAAATGAAGTTTATGTCGACTTAGAAGGCTACGGTGTCGGTGTGGTAAGAGGGCGTGAACTTTACGACGACGAAGCCACGCTTTCGGCCTTAAAGCCGGGCGACAAAATTTTTGTTTCCGTGGTGGAGCCGGAAAACAAAGACGGCATTGTGGAATTAAGTCTCAGGCAGGCAGGCCAGGAACGTGTCTGGCAGACTTTGAAGGAAAAACTGGAAAGCAAAGAAATTATTCGCAGCAAAATTTTGGAAGCCAATAAAGGCGGTTTAATGGTAGAAATTAACAATGTTACCGGCTTTTTGCCGGTTTCCCAACTTTCACTGGAACACTATCCGCGCGTGGAAGATGGTGACAAAAATCGTATCCTTTCAGTCTTACAAAGTTATGTTGGCCAGCTGTTTGATGTGCAGATTATTACGGCCGATTCAGGCGAAGAAAAATTAATTGTTTCGGAAAAAGCGGTTTTTGAAAAAGAAATGGAAAACCGGTTGGGTTCATTAAAAATCGGCCAGGTGGTGGAAGGCATTATCACCGGAGTTGTAGATTTCGGCGCTTTTGTGAAATTTGGCGATTTAGAAGGTTTGGTGCACATTAGTGAGCTAGCCTGGCAGAGAATCGACAATCCCAAAGACATTGTTAAAGTTGGTCAAAAAGTCACTGCTAAAGTTATTTCCATTGATAAAGGCAGAGTATCGCTTTCCATCAAACAGCTGCAGGAAGACCCGTGGCTGGAAGCTGTGAAAAAATATCAAATCGGCCAGGCTGTTAAAGGTAAAATTTCCAAAATTATGCCTTACGGCGTATTTGTGGAATTAGACAAAGATATTCAAGGGCTTGCTCACATTGCCGAACTCTCACATGAAGCTGTAAAAAATGCCGAAGATTTTGTTAAGCTAGGCGAAGAAAAAGAATTTAAAATTATTTCCATTGAACCGGCAGAACACAGGTTGGGCCTTTCGCTTAAGGCGCTTATTGAACTGCCTCCAAAAAACATTGACCAACCCAAAGCCGGGGCAGAACAAAAAGCTGAAGAGCCAGCTTTAATTGCTAAACCGACCCCAGAACATGAGGCTATGTAATAATTCCAAAATTTGCTAGCAAAAAATCCCCCGGCAAGTACCGGGGGATTTTTGTATCGCGGGGAAATTTACATTGTTGGTTTGTTCATCATCCCAGGGTTGCACATTTTACAGGTATTCTTGTGGTTGAAAATTTCGTAAAGCGCGGAAAGGCCGACCAAAACATAAATAACCATTACTACGTTAGGCCAGGCGCCTAAAATTTTCTCAACCGCGTTCCAGTGAAAAGCCGTCAGTCCCCAGTTAAGTCCGCCAATGACCAGCAAAACCCAGGTTATTGTGTGTAAAGCTTTCATTCTTTTCACCCCCTTTCAAGGATTTTTGATGTTGATTTTATTGCTTTAATTATAGCAAATTCCCTTTGTTTTAGGCTAATAGGTTATCAACAAGCTAGCGCCAGCGGCCAGAGGGCTGCAGCCGGTTTAAAAATTTTATTACAAAAAAACAGGGGGAATTACCAGCCAAACAGCTTGCCCACGTCTTCCGATGTTTCTCTTCTTCTGGCCATTTTAATTTCTCCGTTTTGGGCAACCAGTTTTGCCGGCGATGAAAGCAAACAGTGGTGGCTGGCCAGCGCGTCCTGATACGCTCCAGTGTCAAAAAAAGCCACATACAATTCTTCGCAATCCTCCAGCCTGGGCAGCATGGTGTATTCTCCACCCGCTGTATATTTATCATCACTGTCGCAGGAGCTGCCAGCAAACCACACCGGCTGCAGTCTTTTAGTATTCATATAATTTACCGGCACCACATGCCATTTTTGGTGAATGGCCCAGGTGTCAAGCAAGTCATTCATAAAGCTGCCGTCAATTACGTACCATTTTTTATGGTTTTTCGCACTTACGTTTTTTTCCGTCAGAATTTTATAAATAGTAATTTGCGCCGGCACGGCAACATAACTTCCCCACTCAACTATTAGGTTAGGATGGCGAATGCTTAATTTGTCAGATTCCCTTTTTGCGGTCCTGACAATTTTACTAATTAAGCTTTTTCCGGTGTAAAAATGTTTTTTCTTTTCAAACGGCACCCCCGCCCCGCCCCCGATGTCTAAAGTGTCCAGCCCGGAATTTTTTTCTTTCATTTTGGCATATAAAGCCAGGGCTCGTTTAAGAGGTTTAACAAAACCGTCAATGGTTTCGATTTGTTTGGAAATATGATAATGCAGGGTTGATAAACCTTTGACTCTGCCAATTTTAATTAATTCTTCCTCGGTAAAGCCAAAGCGGTTGAATTTTTTATCCCAATGAGATTGGACTTTAATATCTAAATTGACCCGAACCCCCACTTCACCCTTAAATTTCTGCATCCTTTCCAGCTCGCTGAAATCTTCAATTATCGGAATGACAACCAAGCCTTTGTTTTTTAACTCTTCCACTAGGCTCATATATTTGTCGGTCTTGGGTCCATTACAAATAACCCTGATTTTGGCATTAAATTTGTCCTGCTCTATCATTCTTTTTACCAGGAAGAGTTCGTTAGCCGAAGCGACATCGAGGTTTGCCCCTTCAGCCACAGCTGGCAGCACAAACTCTTTAGTCTGGTTGGCTTTCATGGCGTAATGATAGGCAAATTTACCACGGTAACCTAAAATTTTTATGTAGGCGTTGAAGGTCTCTATTAAATCGCGCACCCGATTTTCAATAATTGTGGGAAACATTATTTCGGTGGGACTGCCGTATTTCTTTACAATGTCATAGATGTTGTATTGAAAATTACCTTCTTTAACTATTAGCTCCCCATCCGGACTAATGTCAAACATTTGCGTGTTAAAGTCTTCCATACCTAAACGCCAGAATTTTCTAAAGCCATTTTTCTTTTTTGCCGCGGATTTTGGATGCATAAATGCAATTTTAATTAACTGACTATTTTATAGATTTTGCTAAAATTTGTCAACAGCCGGACTCCTGCCATTCAGGCAAGAAAAAAACGAACTCAAAATGAATTCGTTAACACTGAACCCGCCAAAAAATTTAAGGCCGAGGGTGCGATTTTATATTGTAGAAAATTAATATTCAATTCAGAAACTTTTTGTGAATCAAGTAAATTTTTAGGCGGGTGAAGTAAGCCATTGGGTTGACTTGTAAGTTTTGGAAAATGATCTGAAAAAATATTTTGCCTGTTCAACTTTCTAAATTAAACAATTACCAAAAATGTATATCACTGATTTTATTTTGTCAAATATTTTGTGATGTTTTGTGGTGCAGGATACTTGAATTAGTCCGAACCGCTTTCGCCGCCGCAGACGGCGAGGAAGTCCCCCCGCTTGCCCGTCCGAAGCCGATAGGCGAAGGAGGGCGAAAATCCGGAAAGGCGGCGGAGCCGCACCGCTGACAATTTCAAGTTTTTCTTTGGCGGTATTATTTTATGAATAGGAAAGTTGATAAAATTTTACGAAATGTAACTTTAGTATCCGCACTTACTTTATGAAGAGTAAAACTTACGCCATAGGTGCCGTCTTGAGAACTAAACATAGCATTAGCAGTTCCGCTTTCATCCCAATCAATGGTTACGTAACCACCGCTTTCGGTTTTCAAGGATTCACATCTTTTATCCTGTGGATACGCGCCACAATAAGATATACCAATAACCGAAAGATTTACTCCTGTGTCTACGGTAATAATTTCATTACTCATTTCATCTTTCAGGATAAGAACCCGAGAAGTACCCTGCTGATTCGTAACATTCCACTTTCCCGGATAACTAAACTGAAAAGTATAACGGCTGTCCTTAAAAATTTTCCATTCGTTATTTACATTCGTTTGAATAGAAGGAGTGGTTGCGGGTGGGGTTTGTGTCGACGTTTCTATCGGTGTAGGGATAGTAGTTTGAACAGGCGTTTGAGTTGTGGGTTGTGGTTGTTTTTTAACAACAACAAAATATCCGCCGATAGCAATAACAGCAACGATAACTAAAACCAAAATTATATTTGCAAAACCTTTTTGATTCATGTTCATATGTTTAATGCAAAAATGATTAAAAAATTTTCTTCCCCCAAAATTAAATATGGTCCGAGCCGATGTTTTTCTCCGTGTTCTTTTGCGGTTTTGAGCGGTGCGGCTCCCTTCGACTTCGCTCAGGACGGGCTGCCGCCTTTCCGAATTTTCGCGGGGGGATTTTTTCGGAAAAATGCGTTCGGACTAATTTAAGAATACTGCACCACGT
>JAHFJK010000093.1 GCA_023245915.1 Candidatus Doudnabacteria bacterium
GTTCAGGATTAAAATGATTTTTAGTTTTAAGCAGGTTAAACATAATACGCAATAATTTTCTAGCAACAATTAACAAACATTCAAAATGATGCCGCCCTTGATTTTTTAGATGACCGTAGTACGCTCTAAATTTTTCATTCGTCATTACTGCACCCCAAGCCGAAGAAAATATCCAACTCCTAAGTGTGCTATTACCTCGCTTGGTTAATTTACACCTGCCTTTCCACTGGCCGCTTTCTCTAACAGAAATATCCAAACCCGTATAGGCAATCCACTGTTTGGCGGTGGTAGCCGGTCCGTCAGCCATAATGCTCATTACTGCCGCGGCAGTATGGTTTGCCACTCCCGGAATTTCAGCCAATAGGGTTTGATCTAACTTTTTTCCTGCCTTGTTCTCTACTGCTGATATCTCCAATTCTTTTAACAAATGTTCTTTTTGCTTCTTTAATAATTTAATGGTTTGTTGAAATTCTATTTCTGCTGGACTTAAATTAACCTGTAATTGTCCAATGGTGGTTTGGTAGCTGTTTAAAGCCACCTTTAGGCTGGTCATATGCTTGCTTAAAGTGTCTAAAAGCTTCATTTTCTTGCGGTAATTAACTTCTGCTCGTGTCATGGAAAACTTTGGAGGCAAGTCATTTTCCACTAAGGCGATTTTAGCCAATAGCTTGGCATCAGCTTTATCGGTTTTGGTTTTTCGAATATTGCCTTGGGCATATTTGGCAGACATTAAAGGATTAATTACTCTAATATCCAGTCCGGCTTCAAACAGCAGTACAGCGGCAAGTAAATGGTAGTCGCCGGTGGACTCCATAATAATTTTATTCAAATAACTTTGCAGGTAGTCTGTTATGAACTTTTTAATAGAATTTTCAGAATTTTTGATGCGTATAATCGACACGGAGCGATTATTTTTTGACAAGGCGATATACAGCTCGGCCTTGGACACATCAATACCGATGGCTTGGACATCTTTGGGGGCACTACGATTTTTTTTCATAGGGTGTATAATTAATTATGTAGTACCACAAGACCCAGAGGTCGCCATATCATATGGGTTAATGAGAGTGCCTACGCTGTAACAGCGTAAACCTCTTACCAGTTAAAATGTGGGTACCTACCGCTCTGGTGGTACTGTGAAGGCGGGAAGGGATGTTGGCATTGCGAGTGGCTGGCAAAAAATTTGCCGCCATTGACACTACTTATCTCCTTCTCACCTTTACAGTATACACTTCCCTTACTACTACCCTCTACTACCTTTATATGACTTTGATGTTTTTTTGCTCGGACTGATAACCCAGTTTGGCCGCGCGCCGGGCGGGCTGAAGGCGCGGCTGGCTAAGCATTTTAACAATCTGCCCGGTTGGGATTATGGCCGGGATAACCAGCGGGCGGAGGAGTTGAGCCAAAAGACGGCGGCAGCCTTTAAACCGGAGTATGATGAGTTGTTGAAGGCTGAATATAGGCATTATGCCGAGGGCAAACGGGAGACCTATTTAAGTTTTTTGAAGCGAATATCCGGAAGACTGAATGGCATTTCAGGCGAGTTGGTTCGGCATCGCCTGGAGCAATTGGCCGGATCTTTGGAAAAATACCGCAGGCATGAGGTCAATCCCTTTGGCCATATTCATCCGGCAGAACCAGAGCGGGAGATTCCCCAGCTTGACCTTTCCGACAATGCCGAAGCTAGGGAAGCCTTGCGGGTTATGGAGGAAACATCTGACCATGTTTTTTTAACCGGTGAGGCGGGCACCGGAAAATCGACGCTATTAAATTATTTTCGCAGGACTGCCAAAAAGAGCGCGGTGGTTTTGGCGCCCACCGGCGTCGCCGCATTAAATGTTGAGGGGCAGACCATTCATTCCTTTTGCGGTTTTGGGCCGGACATTACTTTGCAAAAGGTAAAAAAATTGATGCCGGGTTCAGGTAAAATTAGACTTTTGCAAAAGCTGGAAACCGTTGTCATTGACGAAATCTCCATGGTCCGCGCGGATTTGCTGGATTGCGTGGACAAATTTTTGCGCCTCAACGGGCCTGTACCCAAAATGCCTTTTGGCGGATTGCAAATGATCTTTATCGGCGACCTTTACCAGCTGCCGCCGGTGGAGAAAGATTTTCAGCCGGGCAGCGGGTTGATTGCGGACTATCAGAGTCCTTATTTTTTTGAGGCGCGGTGTTTTAAGGCAGCCAAATTTGCATACATCCGTCTGAAAAACATTTATCGGCAAAAAGATCAGGCATTTAAAGACGTGCTTAATGCCGTGCGCAACAACGCTGTTTCAACCGAGCAGTTAACAATTTTGAATCAACGAGCGGGCAATAGCGGCAAGTTCGCGTTTAAAAAATTCGCGATTTATTTGACTCCGCATAACGCGCAGGCAAGAAAAGTCAATAATTTTTTTTTGGAGCGCATTAAATCCGAACTGAAAACTTACCAGGGCGCTGCCCACGGAAGTTTTGCAGAACGTGAGTTGCCGACAGATTTAAGCCTTCAAATAAAAGCTGGCGCCCAGGTTATGATGCTCAACAATGACAGCCGCAAACGCTGGGTCAACGGCACAATGGGCAAAATTGTGAGCATAGAAAAAAGTCATAGCGACGATGAAATTGGCCAGCATGTAGCGGAGGCCACCGGCCTCCATTCCTGGGAACGCGATGAATATTCCGACGAAAGCAATAAGTCTAATTCTTCCGACTCCATTATCGTCGAACTCGAAACCGGCGAAATCGTTGACGTAGAGCCTCACACCTGGGAAATGTTTAAGTTTGTCCTGGACCAAAATACGCAAAGCGTAGACAGCCAAACCACAGGCACTTTTACCCAATATCCTTTCAAACTTGCCTGGGCCGTAACCATCCACAAAGCCCAGGGCAAAACTTTTGACAAAGTCTATATAGACCTTTCCACCGGCACCTTTGCTCACGGCCAATTATATGTAGCTTTATCCAGATGCCGGACTTTGGAAGGTCTGTACTTAAAGCGCCCTGTTGCTCAATCTGACATTTTATTGGATGAGAGAGTGGTAAAATTTTTGGGATCATTGAATGGAAACTAAACGGAAGTTTATGCGGTTGTCATTTTTCCAAAAAGTATTTTTTTGCTATGATGTGTTTATCTATGATAAAAATGCAAGCTTAAAAATTAAGAAACCAATATGACAAAAAAGCAAAAAGTGTGGTTAGGAGTATTTTTAGCAATGTTTATTGTGCCGGAGGTATTGTTGAGCCCAGTAGGGAATTTAATTTACAGTTTAATG
>JAHFJK010000110.1 GCA_023245915.1 Candidatus Doudnabacteria bacterium
ACCGCAAAGACTGAATGGCCTGACTCCACGCCGTTTAGCTTTTTGTTAATACCGTCTTTCAGGGATTGTTCAAAGGTGGCATTAACGTCTTTCGGCTTGCTTAAGTCGTCCGCTAACACGCAGACATGGCAGGGATGCGTCTGCGGAATCATATGCGCGAGAAGCTGCGAAGCCCTATCAATATAGGTATGCCAGGGTTCGACGGGTAATTGTTGCCGGTCTATGACAAGGGCGGCAAAACGAGCATGGGGAAACTTAAAATAATTGGTAATAAGTTCTTTGTAAATGAGATTGTTGCTAAAATTTACAAATTTGAACTTTAACTCAAACTTTATGTTACTGCCCGCAATCTGGGCAATTTGGCCAATCTCTCCCTGTTCCCGCAATAATTTAATCCGGTTGTTCTTAATGAGTTTTGATTGCTCCCAAATGCGGTCATAAAAAGGCCTCATGGAATCATAGAAATCCCCGACTTCCTCATCTACCATAAGCAACCCCAAGCCAAAAAACCGTTCCTGGTTAGAATTGCCTGCTTCGTCAATAAATACAAAATAGTTAGGCATAAAATTCCAAAATTACTTCACTACCCTTAAGTTTACCATACTGCCTATTGGCAAAACTAAATCCGCGGAGTTAGCTGTAACCACCCTGCTAAAATCATTCTTAAGATGCCAGGAGTTATAGATTAAGAGGGAAGGATAGCCGTGGAGAAGGTTGTCTGAACTAATGTAGTAAACAGTGCCGTTTTTGTTGATGTCCAGGCCAGGGAGATGTTGGGATTGCCCGTTGCTGATGTTATTTGCTCTGGGCAGGATTTGGAGTTCAGGATTAGTGATGATTAACACGGATGAGAACTTAAAGCCAAGACTGATAAACACGGATGCGGAGGTAAAGGCGTATCTTTGCTGGTTGCTTATGAGGTAGACTGTCTTGTCTTCTTTACTCTTGACTAAACTGCCGTCTTGAGGAGTAAGGAGATTACCTTTGGGCAGTTTTAGGTCTGCTGTAGTGGCTGGTTTGGCATCATTAAAAGAGAAGCCATAGGAAGTAAGCATACCCGGGTTGGTGATGCCTAAGAGCTGGTTGTTTTGGATAAGGTAATAGGTGCCGGAGGCGTTGACTAACCTTAGACTGGAGGTTGGAGATTGGGGGTTAGGGGTGGGAGGGGGTGGATTTGCCGGTGGAATGTAGACTATGGGAGGAGAGCCTCCTCCGCCTCCTCCGCCCGGGGAAGGTGAGGGGGTTGGAGATGGCGATGGCGTTGGGCTTGGTGAGGGACTGGGAGTGGGAGTTGGTGATGGAGGAGTTGGTGTGGGGGTTGGAGGTGGGGTTGGAGGTGGTGCACCAGAGTTGTATTCAAAGGCACCGATGTCGGGAGCAGAGCCGTAGAGGACTTGTTGGCCGTAGGAGTTTTTGTAGAGCCAGACAGATTGGCCCGCGCTTCTCGTGATTGGAGCGACGAGGGTGATGGTGTTTGTTTGATAGTTTATGGAGTTGATCTGGGCAACATTGCCAGTACTCCCTACTGCAATCCAATCGGGTTGCGTTCCGGCCCAGCCGGGTTGGAAGAAACGGGCGTCGTTGACGAGCAAAGTGGTGCCGGAACCAGAATCGCTGGCGTGGACAGTGGTTAAATCCACACCCCTATCAATCAACGGAGATGAAGCGCTAAGCGCCCCCGAAGCAGGATAATTGGCAAACTGTGGATCGATATTCCTCAAAATATTGTACGTCGCTTCAGTAGAATACGGTGAACCCCAATTGCCGCTGTAGCCGGTGGTATAGGCAACGTTGCTATTCCAAAGGGTATCAGACCCCCAGGTCGGCGACCAAGGACCCGCTGTGGTGTTGTAAAAAATATTATTGAGGCCCGCGCCATTCGGCGCCACAGGGAGATTAAAAAATGTAATAGCTGCGCCGTTGTTTGGACTCACTGTTTCGGTGGCAATCGTATTATGGTATACCCGACCGTAAGGAAGCTCATCATTCGTGTAACCAAAACCAATGCCAGAACCACCTTTCTGAATATAATTGTATCTGACGATTACGTTTTCGGCAGGCGGGAATACGGTATTGCGCATATAAATACCGTGACAATCATTGGCCGCTGCGGTATCTGTGCAGTCCTGGATAATGTTGCCCTCAATCAGTGAATAGGCAAATGTGCCGACTGCCCCATCCAATTGAAAGCCATCAATATGCAGATTCGTGTTGGTCCCAGCATTGCCTTTCGTGCATTTGTTGTTTCTCACTACAGCGTTTGTGACTGCCCCGCCCTGACCATACACACAGTCCCCAGCATATGAGATATCATTGTCGCTGATGAGAAACCGGTCGCCAAAAACACTAATGCCGTTGCCGGAAGTGCTGGGACCGGTTGTCCACCCGCAATGATAAAGCGTGTTGTTGAGAATTTTCGCATCGTTTACTGCCACCCCACCACGCATACGAATGCACTCCCCGCCTCGAGATTCGATATAATTGTTCTGGATAATTGCATTATGAGCGCCGCTGGCCACAATGCCATAACTGCTCGCAGGAACGATTCTCAATCCCTCATTGCTCAATGCCCCGCCAATAGTGATATGAGTTCGATTGCTGATGGTAACCGTTGAAGTAATGGTCACAATATCACCAGTATTAGCTTGAAAGGTAATGGGTGCACCGCTGGATCCACTGGTATTTTGCATCCAGCCGACATAGGTGCCCGCATAGACCACGCACGTGTCCCCTGCCACAGCCGCATTGGCGCAGGCCTGGATGGTAGAGTATTCGGATGGTACACAACGAACATTGGTTGCAGAGCAATTTGGCGGTGGAGGAGGGGGAGGAGGCGGTCCAGGGGGTGGAGTCGGAGGAGGGGTTGGCGGTGGAGGCGGAGGAGTGGTAAAGCTGTTATCAGAAGAAATAGCGAGGTTGCCAGAAGCATCTCGGGAGCGGACGCGATAGTTATAGACAGTCCCGGGAGACAGAGATACGAGATTAGAGATATGAGATAAGACCAGGGAGGGATCAAGTGTGGTCTGGGAGCCATAGCTTGAGGTCAAGCCATAGTCAATCTGGGAATCAGAGAGTTCATCCGTAGTCCAGGTAATCGTGGCAGAGGTTTGGCCTGGAGTTCCGGAAGAGATGGCAGAGATGACGGGAGGGGTGGTGTCAGGGGGAGGAGGGGGCGGCGGAGGTGCCGGAGGTGGTGAGCCTGTCGAACCATCAGTGTATACATCAAGGATTTCTTGGGCAGAGAGCGCTCTACCATACACCCGAACCTCGTCAATGGAGCCATCGAATGTAGTCATACAGCTCGCTGCAGTTCTTGCTCCTATCAGTAAGCTTGCAGCGGCATCAGACACAAATGACACACCATTAGTCTGTACAGGATAACTGGTTTCTACTCCATTCACGTAAAAATGGACATTGGCAGCAGTGGTAGAACCGTCCCAGATCATGGCAACGTGTTGCCATTGATTGACTGAGAGTACGCCAGCAGGTGAACGAACTTCAAGGTCCGTTGAGCCGTCTTTTAGAAATCGCAGTTGGGTGCCGCTCTTTAAAAGATACCAGAATCCACTCGCACTAGGGTCTTTGTCAAAAAGGTATCCGGTAGAACCTGAGGAACGAGAGTATATCCATGCTGATAGGGTCAATCCTCCTTTCGTATCCAAGTCGTCCAAACTACTGTTACTGCCGGCGTTGACGCAATCATTAGAGGCGTCGAAAGATAGGGCTCCACTCCCCACTTTCCCCACTACCCATGTTGGACCATTTACCAGCGTTCCATTATTCCCGCTGCCTGATGAATCCCCTGCCGTGGTGCCGCTTCCCTCATCAAAATTCCAATACCCCACGAGGCCGTTGGCGGGGGCAGAAGCGAGGACAGTAGCAGGTAGTAAGTAAAAAGTAGTAAGTAGGAGGAATCCGGCGAGAAGAAAGATATTAAGATATTTATGGATATTCATCCCGTTAGAAAATAATAAAGACATTTTTATAGGCGCAGATTTAATTGTACAACAGACAGTTTTTTGCATAAAGACAATTTGGTTTATTTTTCTAACGGGATTCATGGAGATTGAATAGATATTTATAGAGGGGTATTGTCCACAGTTTGATTTGACATATTATTTACTATAGAATACAATGACTTTAATAGTAACGGTACCCCTGCTTCGGCAGGGGCTTTTGTTATATTTTGGCCGACCAAAATATATTGGCTAAACCTGTTGAGATAGATATGCTGAAGCTGCCTCAATTCCCAAGCCATAGTATTCTCATAGCCGACAAAAAATATTTTCTTGCCTTTGGACATTAGAGTTTCAGCCAGTATTTTATAATCACTGTCGCCGCTCATAATAGCTACCACATCCAGATTATCTGAAAGAGCCATGGCTTCCAGCATAATTTCCCCGTCAACATTGCCTTTCTTTACATATTTTTTATTTTCATTATCCCAAATATATTTAAGCGTTTTTGTTTTAATGGTCATTAAATCGCCGTAACGGCTCTTTAAGTGTTCAATATGATCCATTGAATTTTTGTAAGAAGGGTCAGACTCTCTCGGCACCACTATGTAATAATTCATACATCGTATAGTGGTGCTACTCTAGTTGTAGTATCTAAGAAATGATGATTTTGGCTTATTTATAATAAATTTTGGATTATCGATTAGTTGAATTTAGAGTAGCACCACTATATCAGTAGTTTTAATACCTTCCACAATGGCTGCCAGCGCTCCCTTGCCGCCATGGGCGGCTTTGTTGGTGACTATGGTGTAAAGTTCTCCGTTGCTGACCGAGGTTTCGTCAATGCTTAAATTCTCTCCGAGATTCTTTTCATACGACAGCCATTTATCGGCATGGTCTTTTTGCTCCCATTGCTGGAAGCCGCTTAAATGGTCTTTGTATTGCTTTTCAAATTCTTTGACTGGGAGGCGCGCTGACACGGCGATAGAAGCCAGCGAGACCGCTTGATCTTCCGCCGTCTGCTTTTAAAAAATCAGCGAACTCTTTTTCTAATTGAGTGCCGGGGAAAGCTAATTGGATATCACGTTTTAATAACTCTTTTTGGCCTTCCACCTGCCAGTAACGTCTGCGGAAAGTTAACAGTGCCCGTTTGCCGCGGATGGGAAAGTCAGTAATGGTAATATCGTGGAATCCTTTGGAAAGAACTTTTTTACCTACCTGTGTTTGCGGCGGCTGGTCTTTTTCTTCAAGCGTGATACAAACATTATTCTCGTCTTGGCTCCAGCTGATAACTTTAAAGTACTGGCTGGTTGTTGCCGGAAAAAATACGTCGAGCACTGAACCATTGTTGCTTGGCATACTTGTAACAAGATTGTTAGTTAAAAATCCTACTAAAAGTATACCGCTTTAGACTACCTTACTCCAGACAATTTGCGTATGACCCCTCCACTCCCCACTTTCCCAGCTGTCCAGGTGGGACCATTGACCAGTGTTCCATTATTACCACTTCCAGAAGAGTCAGATGCAGTGGTGCCAGTTTGTTCATCAAAGTTCCAATAGCCCACCAGACCAGTGGTGGGAGAGGCGGCAAAAACAGTAGAAGGTAGAAAGTATACGGTAGTAAGCAGAAGAAATTCGGCAAAAAGGGAGATATTGAGATATTTATTGATACTCATAGATACGGAGATTGGTTGATATCGATTGATATTCAGGGATACTCATTAGAGATAGACAAAAATGTCCTGCTATAAAAACATGGGAAATGCCAGTCCGGGAATATCTTTAAAATTCCTGCTCAATACATACGCGCGCCGCAGTTTCAATTTCCCCGCCAGCTTGCGCGCGCGGTGTATATCCTGCTTTGTGCCGTTCAGTTTAATTTCGAAAGCGGTTTTCTTTTCAAGTATCGCGTCAATTTCCGCGGTATTTTTTAGATTGTAAAAATCCACACTGCCATATTGCGCCAGCTGGTTTATCGCGGCGTTTTCAAAAAGCTGGGCGTCATTGACGTTCCCTAAAACGCTCAACAGGCCGGTATCGGTAAAATACACCTTGCGGCCTCCGGCCACGCTGCGATCCACGCTCCGAGAGAATTTGGACAGCAGGCGGATAAAAAATGTGCCCTGCAAAAACTCCAGATAGCTGTAAATTTTCGGCCGGTCAACCCCGAGCTCGCTTGCCAGTTTGGAAACCTCCAGCTGGCTGCCGACCCGGGGCACCAAAAGCAGGATTAAATCCCGAAGCTCGCGGACATCCCTATAATCTGAAAGCAATTTTATGTCTTTTTCAAAAAAGGAGGCAAGGATATTTTTTAATGCCAACTTTTTCTCCCGGGATAGCCTGGCCGTCACCACTCCCGGAAACCCGCCGAACCGCAAATAATCCTCGTATGCCGGCCGGCGGCTTTCAAAATCTATGATAGTTTTTCGCTGTAGGGCGCGCAGTAAATTCGGCTTCAAAGCCGCCTCAAGAGTAAGCGCGTCTTTGAAGTAGAGATACTCTTGAAAGCTTAAGGGGGGCAATTCAAACAAAAACTTTCGGCCCGACAGGCTTTCCGGAAATAAATTTTTTAAATAATAGCTGGAAGAGCCGGTGACAATAAACTTCACCCCGTAATGATCCAGCAGGTATTTGATAACTTTGGTAATGGGCGGGAAGTTCTGGATTTCGTCAATGAATACGACAGGCGGTTTCCGGCCGGAGCCGGCGTTGGACAGGAGATTCTCGTAAATATTCCGATAATCCGGGCTTTCAAATACTTTTTGCTCAAGGGGATTTTCAAAATCAAACCACAGCTTGGGTTTTGGGCCCAAGTCTTCATATATTTGCCGGAGCAGAGTGGTTTTCCCCACTTGCCGCATGCCGGTAATGACCAGCGCGTTTTTATGCCTTACATATGTGGCTATTTCGTAATAGACCAGACGTTTTTTCATCATTGGGAGGTATTAAATCTGTAATTAAAATATTACATATTTGCTCTTTTTTGTAAATATTTTTATACACAGGGATTCCAAGGGCACCTTCTCGGCTTGTACAATTATCAATTAATATCTATAAATATCAATTAATATCTACAAGTATCTATTAATATCTTCCTAATGTCCCATATTATACAGCTGGTTGATTTCCGCAGTTGACAGCGCGCGGTTGTTCTCCATGTGTACACTGTAAATGCCCACTGCCTTCGTCATTGCGAGCTAAGCGAAGCAATCTAAAAAAGATTGCCACGAGCCTTAAGGCCCTCGCAATGAGCAATTACTGCACAGTGTAACTGTTCACAAGACCGAGTAAATCATCAAATCTGTTAAAGTTTAGCAGGCCGCGGGCCTGCACTACACTTAGGAATATCAGTAAAGGATAAAATTTACTCAGAGCTGTGAATATTTACTGCACAGTCACTTGACAAATCTATTGTATATGTTAGTCTGTAAATAGAATCCTCGGCCAGGAGCTTAACTCTGTAAAGAGCCAAACTCCACATCTCGGCGGAGGGTTTTTTATTCTGCTGGAAAACAAGACATAAAATATTTTCTGCCTTTACGTTTATTTTCTTTAATTTGTAAATAAAATAATTCCTTATCTTTGGTCAAGGCGGCAAAACGGTGAAGCACCTCATTCTTATTAGGATTTTCAATTGATGTGGGATGATTGCCAGATTCCTGAATGGCTTCCAAAGCAGCGGCAAAAAATTTTAATCTTCTGAATCTTTCTTTTGGATTTTTTTGAAACAAATGCGGCCAAAAGTAGTCAAAAAATATTTTTTGTTTATCGAAGTATCTTGACCTGATATAAGGACGTCTTTTAGTTTTTCCCGCAATTTGGTTATACAGGTTCATTGCTTTTTTTCTGACTTCCCCGTAACTTGTTCCGGAAAGTTTTTTTGTTTTTGTTTGATAAGTAAACATTGGGTTTGATAAATATCAAAACGTAGAGTAGTAAAGGGTACCCCCTAAAGAGGGCGGTCCTCTTTTCCACATCAGGTGTGGAAAAATTCTACCTGCCCATTCAAGGCCGTTAGGATCCGAGAAGGTGCCCTTCTCGTCTTAGTATCTATTAATATCTTCCTAATGTCCCAAATTATACAGCTGGGTAATTTCTGCGGCTGACAGGGCGCGGCTTGCGTAAGTCCTGTATTATTCTAATCCCAGCAGCCACTTCCAGGCCGGGATAATGCTGACGGTTTTTTCTCCAAACTTTCTTGTCTCTTCCTGATCTTCAGTAATAATCAATCCGGCTTTAAGGCCAAACTTCTGAAGGGCCTCAACCATCCCGCCCAGTTCTCTTTTCTCATTGCCGGCCTCTAGCCGCCGGGTTACCTGGAGGGCTTGGGTGATTGCGTTCTTTTCCTTCAAAATGAAATCGCATTCTTTTCTGCCCTTGTAGTAATATATCTCTTTGCCCCGCCTTTTCAGTTCCAGGAAAACTGAATTTTCCAGCAATTGCCCGTGGTTTTCGGAAAAGGCAAAAGCCACGGAGTTTCTCATGCCGTTGTCTATAACATAGATTTTTTTGTCTGAAACGAATTGTTTTTTCAGAGAATAATCGTACTTAAGAAGCTCAAACACCAAAAAGCTCTCCTGCATAAAACCGATATAATTTTTAACTGAAGTAATGCTTTTGAATCCAAGAAAATTCTTTATGCCCCGATAGCTTATTTCCTTAGCCACATTGGAAAACAAAAAACCGGCCAGCTCCCTGAAACTTTTGGTTTCCTTTATTTTAAACCGGACCAGCAGGTCTTTGTACAAAACATCTTCAAAAATTCTCTTAATAAACTCCACATCGCCATAACGGATATATTCCGGGAAGCCTCCCTCCCGCAAAAAGACGGAAAAATTTCTTAAAATTCCGCTTCTGGTCCGCGTGTCTTTTTTTTGGTAACCAACTGCTTTAAAATTTAAATATTCTTTAAAGGAAAAAGGGTAAAGTTCAATTTTAAAATACCGCCCGGTCAGGCGCGTGGCCAGGTCCCCGCTTAATAATTTCGCGTTTGAACCGGTGACAAAGACTTTATAGCCTTCTTCGTAAATGCGGCGAACGAACAGCTCCCACTTCCCTACATTCTGTATTTCGTCTATAAATATTGTTTTGGCTTCGTAAAGCTTGTGGAAAACCAGCATAAGCGCGTCAAAGTCTTCCAGCGCGAAATCCACCAGCCGCTCGTCGTCAAAATTTATATAGTAAAAACGGCTGACCCTTTTGGCAAACTGGACAAGCAGGGTTGATTTGCCGCTCCTGCGTATACC
>JAHFJK010000094.1 GCA_023245915.1 Candidatus Doudnabacteria bacterium
TTTTTTGTTTTTGTTTCTGCCAGGCATTCCAGGTATCGGCGAATTTTTTGCGCAGAAAACTGGCTTCCACCCGAAGCTTGCCCAGCTCCTCGGTGACTGTCATATACTGTCATTTTATCAGAAAACACGAAATTTTTCCAGGGCTAGTCTTTGGAAAAAGGTGAATAGTTACCTGGTAAGACTTATCTAAAAATTATTGAGAACTCTCTTCCGCCGTGTGCTTGGGAGCCCGGACAAAAATAGGCACGTCACTACTGCCGTTGTCGCTTAGCATAATATAACTAACCAGGGAAATGCCGGTTACCACTAAAAACACTATTGTCCAGATAAACCAACGCGGGTTATAATTTTCCGGAGGGTTTTGCGTATTTGCAATATTCATAAATTTGCCAACGGGTTTAATTTTTATTTCATCCAGTTTAACTGGACTATATATTGAGTCTTTAAATAAGTATAGCATAGTTCTGCAAAAAAACAAAATTTAAAAACAATCTAAAAACAATCTGCCAACAAAATTTTAACGGCTAAACCGCTTAAATTTTAATCCTTAGCCACTACCTGTCAGCTATTTTTTTGCTTTCCTGAATACACTGTAAATTACTCCCCCTAAAATGGCCAAAGCCGATGGCCAGATTATCATATGACCCATCGCAGCAGAAACAGGCACTTGCGCAGAAACGGCTTGAGCGGGAGCTAATGATTGCGGTGGGGCATCAAGTTTTGCCTGCAATTGATTAAGCGATTCCTGCAAAACCGCGACTTGCTCTTTCAAATCCTGCTCATTTTGCAAAATTTGTTTAACTTGAGCTTTAGTAATATCAGCTGCTGTCGATGAAGTTTGGCTTTTACTTTTTTCAGAGGTTTGTGAATTGGTAGTTTCTCCAAGCACAAATTGATTCTCCTTACCCGGAGTTGGGCTTTCGGTCCAGGAATAATTTTTGCCGTCAATACTGGCGTAGGCAAAGCCTTGCTTGGCAGTGGGATAGTCCAATTTAGTAATTTGTCTGCCTAAAACATCGGCTAAAATTACAGTTTGTCCGCTGTTGCGCAAACGAGCGGGTAAATCGTCTTCTAAAATTACCAAATAATCTTTGGCTTTAATCTGACTTTCGGAATCAAAAATTTTCTTTTTATTGCCCACCTCCAAGACTAAATTAGCCAAAGGAACAGGGTTTTCTGTCGGGTTAAAAATTTCTACAAATTCATCCTGCCCATCTGTTGGGTTAGCCACCAATTCGCTTATCCATAAAACCGGTAAAATCACTTCGCTAATATTTTCCTTGCCTGGAGTTGGTAAACCCCAAAGCCACTTAGCCTGCTTATCTTTAAAATAGGACTGGCCGGCAGGCGCGTTTTTGTAGGCAACCTCGCCAATTAAATGTTTTGCAGGATCAAATAATCTTAAAGAGTCTTCGGTGTTGTTTAAATTAAATTTATCTTCGGGGATGACAATTTTCAAAAAACCACCGGCAGGAATGACCAAATTTTCAGAAAGAGTAAAACTGCTGCTGCCGGGTAACGAGCTGCCGGAGTCATCTAATATAAAATTTTTTAAGCTAATGGCTGTCTTTTCGGCATTATACAGCTCCACCCACTCCATACCTTCGTCCTGACCGTCAGGATTTGGCAAAATTTCGCTAATGGAAATTTGAAAATTGTTGGCAGATGAAGTCTGGCCAGACGGCTGAAAATTTTGAACATTGGCTTGTCCAAGAGTCGTGGGCGACCAAACCCAGCTGGAACCAATTTTTTGATAACTCAAATTTTCCTGCGCATTAGCGCTATAACTTACGGAATCTGCCACAGTCTTGTCGGGATAATACAAATTAACTACATCCCCTCCGGAATTATTTAACGCAAAATTACCTTTGGGAATTTTTATGTTTAAAAATTGTTGGGCTTGGATAAAGCCGGATAGTTTGTAAGCGGAAGTTTTAGGTCCACTGCCTTCAGGTTTGTCGTCCAAAAACCATCCGTCCAGGTTGAGTGTTTGATTGCTGGTATTTTCCAGTTCAACCTGTTCGTTGCCAGAATCTTCTCCATCTGGATTGGCCAAAATTTCTGAAATTTTTATGGCGCCGGTTTTACTCCAGGCTGGAATTCCGCCTCCTGAACCGGCAGGTGGTGGAGGTGGCGGCGGGGGCGGAAGAATGGATTGGGGTGCGGAGCTGGCTTGCGATGCAGTATCGGGAGTGGAGGTTGCCTCGGTTGAACTGGCTGGCGTCGATGTTGCCAGTAGTTCACTGGCAGAAGGTTCGGTTGAGGTGGACGCAGGGGTAGAACTGGTAGTTATAAAGCTATTTCGTGGATTGCTTATGCCTATGGTAAAAGCTGATGAAGTGTTTACTAAATCATTCCTTTGCAGAGACTGCCCTGCTGTGGGATTTTCTGCAGATAAATTGGAAAAAGTATTATTGGCACTGCCCCAGGCTAAACTGTCAATTATGCTGCCGCTGTCATTTGGGCCCAATCTTATGGCAATACCATTGTTGTCTGCCAGACTGCCGGTGGTGGTTGCATCAGGAGTCGCTGCAATTGTCGTAAAATTTGTATTGGCCCACAAATAAAAACCAAAGGCCGGAATAAACTCATCACTGGTCCAGGATTTAATTAAGCTGTCAGTGGTTCCGCTGGCTGTCCTCTTGACCAAACGATAACCGTTTAAATTAAAAAGCTGGACATTGGGATTATAAAATTCCACGAAGTCGTCGGTGGTGTGCCCGCTGCCGCCGGTGATTTGCACTTGCGAAATGTAAATTACATTTTCAGCCAATGCCAAAGCCGGCAGGCATAAAAAGCTAAGCCCAATCATAAACACCGCTTTTTTGATTGTCATTTTTGTTAGAAGCTAGTTAATTATTGCTATATAAAAATATATACCATAAATAAGCCAAAATAACAAATAGTTAGGCAAATATGATAAAACTAAAGCTCAAAAGCTTCCGAACTTAAAACACATTGCCTTAAAATAGATTTATAAGTACCTATTGGTGTCCAATTAATTTTTTAAAAATCTTAAATTTACTCATTCGTTAGCCGTAATCTGACAAAAACATATTTTTCGATTTCAATTTGGTTTAATGGGATAATTGAGAGAATTAACCTCAAT
>JAHFJK010000044.1 GCA_023245915.1 Candidatus Doudnabacteria bacterium
TTTTAGCGGCGAAACCAGGCGCAAAAGCAAGGTTTCCAGAAGGGTCGGTTTTGCTTCCGCTGGCGGTTGGGGTGGTGGGGCTGGCGGGGTCGGGGGTGGCGTATCTACTCGCTGGCGTCCGTGTGGTTTTTTTGCGGTGGTCGCCTTCGAGGGGGAATGTTTTTGTTTCTTGGTTTCCCGGACCTTAGCGGGTTTCCGGGTTTTTTTCACGGGGGTCTTTTCGCGTTTTCTCATGGTTTTATTTTACCATGCTTCGAATGTTGCCGATACTGAAAAGCACGTTGAAAAGGGGTTTTGGTTTTCTGGTTAGAAAAGGGTGAAGAGTAGCCTTCCTCCCCGTCGTATCCGCCCATCGTCACCAAATCGGCGATGGGCGGATACGACGGGGAGGAAGGCGGGGAACGGTTTTTTCCTCCCTTCCGGTGGTGAGTCTTGAGGGGTTTGGTTCCCCTCGCCGGAGGCGCGGCGCTGGGCGTTGTCCGTGCTGTGCGGGCACTCTTACCCGTAGATGGGCCGGGCGGCCTGGCCGGGTTATTCCGTGCCTTTTAATGCCGGGAAAGGCTTCCCAGGCTGGTGTTGGCTTCCATGGTGAAAGAAGCCTAAAAACGGGATTTTTAGGCTTCGAGGCTCTAAAAATACCTACTTCACGTAGGAAAAGCATAGTCTGGCGAGCTAAAATCAACGATAGTTTTTTTTGGTGCTTCATCTAGTGCAGGGAAAGCACTATAAAACATCGTCAGACAGGTATTTTTGTTCGTTCAGGTAGTTGTTTGCTACATCCGACTAGTAGAAGGTAGATCCGCTGAAATGTTGGAAATATGCTGAAATAGAATTGACAAAACACTCATTTTTGCGCTCGCAGGCATCTTTAGATTACTTTGTGATTTGCAAAATAAATGGTGATGCAAGATTTTCTTCGTTTTTCAACAGGGCCAGTTCATTTTCAAATGTTTGTTGAACAGGCAAAGGAAGCTCATTTTGGTTAATATCTTCACACTCTTTCATCATTTTATTTTCTATATTGACGAAGATAAAATTGGAGCGAACAATGCTGTTAACACCACCCCCACCAGTTTTTAATAAACAAGAAACAAAGTATTTGCCTTTCTTTGACAAGTCAAATCGCCCTGGAATACTTTGAAAACCTAATGACACGGGAGCAATTTTATTAGGATTAATAGTTAGAGTATACCCTGATGAAAAATCATAACTTTTTGAACCCAATTTCCAGAATTTATCAGGAATTAATTTTCCATTTTCAAATATTACCAAAATTAGAATTGCCTGCGTTCGTCTAAAATTTGGGAAAACTATTCTCTGAGGCAATGGATTTTTTATCGTCAAACATAAATCACCATGATGAGCATCTAACCTTAGTGTTGGCTGGGCAAATAGGAGGCCGGGGTGAAGAGAAAAGATAAATAGAACTAGCAAAGACTTTATGTGCGTCATCGTTAACGAACAGGCTCCCATTTTAAAGTTTTTGAATTTGCTGTTTGTGGCCAGTTTGGTATTTCCCACGAAGTTGTTAGAAATGGAGGGGTAAATGACATAGAGCCCTCGGTTTTACTCCAAGTAATATCTGAAATTCTTTTTGCCTTGCCGCCCCAGTCCCAATTAAAAGCCCTTATAGGGAAAAAGGCCAGCTTCTCAAAAGGAATACCTGAAGAACTTTGATTTGGCCTTGCCATTAAAAAAACCGTATAGGTTGCGCTTGCGTGGACCTCGTTTACATAGGTCGACGGAATAACATCAAGAGAAACTGACGGGGTATCATTGAAAATCTCATCTAACGGGAAATCTTTCTCTGACGATTCCACAGCGGTCACCGCGCCATAAGGAAAGTTTCTATCCAACCAATAAACACCGCTTGGTTGAGTTGTTACTTGCTCAGGCATATTTTCCTGAGTCACAGACCGCCAATGGGAATTTGTTAAAGTTTGGAGCGCACCGAATTCATAGATTATTCCGGTTTCGTTTTTTACAACAGGTGTAATTTTAATCCCTGGGTTACCATCTTTTTTTTCAAAACCAATAATCCAAGCAGGAAGATCAGGCCCGCTGTCAGATTCTATTAATCCCTTAAAAACATTTGGATTCGTTAAATCATTTTTCAAACCAATAAATGTTGGTTTTTTAAATGAAATAATTGTCTCTTTTGTAAGAATGTTTTTATTGCATTTAACCGTCAAAAAAATCTTCTTTTCTGAAGAATCTATAGAATCACACAAGAAAAAATCAATTGTTTTCTTATTCAAATCAGATTCTTCTAACGTCTTCAAGGGAAATTTTTCCGAAAAAAAAGGATCATAAGATTTAACTAAATGACTATTTGTCTTCCAGTTAAAATCCTCTAATAATATCTCTTCACATGCCTCATTGAAAGCCTTTGCGGCTAAAGAAATTTTTTGCCCCAAGTAATAGGTTTCTGATCCAATGGGTTTGTCATTGACGTAAAAAACAATTTTTGTGTCTGCCACTTCGCAAGCTGCAAAATACCCAGCATACCCAACAACCTCCAATTCATCATCCACAGGTTCAGTAAAATGAGCCATTGCTGTGGCAGAAACTGATACTTCTGTATCAGCATTATAGCGCCATTCAAAAGAAAGTTCGGAATAGGTTTTTGTTATTTCACCATTTTTTGTTTTTTCAACAAGTGACCATTCAACAGATTTTGGAACCCCTTTATATATCTTATAATGTTTAAAATCCTCATCCCAGATACAACACAACGGAATCACGGAAAAAGACACAATTTCACCAGGAATCCCTCGCGGAGGGTTTGCCAAAATGTCTGCTCCAAGTTCAAAATTACCATCATCCCCGTTAGGCACCCAAGACATGTTTTAGGCCTTTCTTTGTATTTACGCTGCCACAGTCTTTTTAGGGCGGCCACCAAGAAGGCCATTCAGCCTAGATGTCTTTGCTTTTGCTGGGGAAGTTTGGCCCCCACCCTTACGGCCAATTTCGCTATAAATGTGGGCCATCCAAGACTTTGAGCCAAAGACCCCCATCAAAAGATCGGGAATACCAAGCGCAACGTCTAATGCTTCCCAGTAAATCGCGAAACCATCAGCTAACACCTTTACTTGTGAAAGGTCTTTTGGAGAGGCTTTTGCAAGACCTTGTGCAAGGCTTGTCGGAAACAGAAATGAAACCCCGGATCGTAAATCAACAACAACCCGGTTGGATTTGCGATCGTAGCGAACCAACACCGCTCTAGGCTCGTCTTTGCTTGCGAGCTTGCCTGCTTTTTTTGCCGCTCGAACTTCTTCAGCAAGTTCTTTTGCTGGAATGATCCACTTAACCATGTATTTCCCCCCATGCCGCAGACAATTTAGTTTGATGGTCGATAACAATTCCTAACGCTTTGGCGGCATCACGATTTGATAACCCGATTATTTCCATGATGTGCGGCCGTTCCGTCTCATCGACAATTGTGATGCGGGCTCTGCCGGAACCCCGGAAAACATGCACATGGGCCGGTCGATGATCGTTAGGCATGATCATAACTGCAAAGCCGTCAACCGAAACTATAGTAGGCATGCGCAAAGCATAACCTAACGTTTTCGGTTTTTCAAGTAACTTTTGGGAGCCCAAGTGGGTAATGGATGGGCTGGTTCGTGCTTGGTTTGGGTGATGGGAAGGGATGCCCCGGGACAAGGGTTGATGAACCGGAAATTTTGATGGCACCACACAGGATGGGGACGGTCGGCCGCGCGTGCAGCGCGGCGGGGTGGGGCTTGGCGTAGGGAGAGTTTACATAGTGCCTGCATTATGTAAAGCCGACCCCGCCGGGCTCACGGCGGGCGGAGGCCGAGGGCGGGGTGTGGCAAGGGCTGCGTCTGATAATCGCGATTATCAGACGGCGACGCCGCAAGAGCCGTGACAGGATCGGCCAGGGAGGGCCGAGACTGGCGCGACTCTTGCTCCAGCGGAGCGGACAGCCCGGTGCTTTTTTTTACGTAGCGAAGCGGAGTGAAAAAAAGCATGACACGCCCTGACCGAAGCTCACCCCGTAGCCAAGCCTCACCCCTGCGCCGGAAGGCGCACGACCGGACGAACGTAAGGCCCGATCGCATATCCCGGAGCAACCCTGGGACCAGGCCGCCCGGCCTGGGGGTGGAGTCTTTCTGTTGGTTCTTTCTTTTGGTCCCCGTTCGCCTGGCCTGATTTACCGGAAACATTGCCGGGAAACGAAAGGGAGGCCGCGGTAAACGTCCGGCTTTATCGGCGTTTTCTCGACCTGCGGGAAGGTCCGTTTTCGGAGGCGCACTTTTGCGCCGTAGAGGGCCTTTCCGAAAACCGGGCGGGTGGTGAGGCGGGGAGTGAAACGACTTGCCGAACCCCCGCCCGGTTTAACAGGACGAGAAGCGGCCTTCCGAACGAAGCACGGCGGCGGGTTTGGCGAACTTAAAATAAAGTCGCGACCGTTCCGGGTTCCCGGTCGGGCCGCGTTCCGCTGGTGTTGGTCCTTGTTTCCCGGCAAAGCGGTTACCGCTTTTTCCGCTTTTTCCGGGGCTTGGGTTTTCCTAGTCTTTAGTTTCCCGGCTCATGGCTTCCGCTGTAAGGCGCTCCATAACTACCCTTTTGATGGCAAAGTCCAGAGTGATTTTCCAGCCCAGGCCTTTTCGATCGACCTGGGCTCTAACGGCTTCTGGCATGTTAGCTCGCGCAAGCGTTTTGATTTCCTCTTTGGTTTCTTCGGGTAAGGCTTCGTAATAATGTTTTGCCTGCTCGAAAAGCTTTCCTTCTTGTTTGAGGGCTTCCGCTTCTGCTCGCTTTTTCCGCTCTTCGGCTTCTTTGACTTCCTTAACTTTTTTCTCGTCTTCCTCTTTTCCCTGCTGGTTTTCCTGATAGGCAAGACCCCAATCTTTCTCAAGGGTTTTGTTGAGATAGGAAATGTAATTGGCTTCTTTTCCTTGGTTTGATCTGGGGTTCATAGCATTTGATTTTTTGTTTGCATAGTCGATATTCCGTTCAACATAATCAAGACCCATTTCCTTCAAATACAGCTTTAATGCGGCTAATATTGATTTTGAACTCCTGTACTTTTCTGGAATTTTATACAACATGTCTTTGATATTTTCCGGTGTGTCGTCGGGCAAAGCTTCGAAAAAATCTAAATCTTGAGGCTTTGTAACGTTCATGGCAACAGGATCATCTTCAGGAACATCAATAATTTCAGTTAAATCTTTTTTAGGATTTTGTTTAACAAAAAAGCGAAGAGCAACAACTTTTTTCCATTCTTTTACTTCTTCAAATGTGAAAAAAATATCAGTTTTTGCTGATATTTCCTTTTGGGCCACCAATAGAACATTCGTTTTAAAATTACCGTAGATGGTGTATTCATTCTCTTTTAACCCTAGTGTGTCTTTCAACAAATTTAAGTTTGAAATTGTTCCGCCAAATGGTTCATGCCGTTTTAAAATTTCATAAAGCCTTATTGAATAAATGCTTTTAAAATTAATTACATATTTAAGATAGTAACGAGTGAAGTGAGATTTTAATTCCAATAAATAGGGTTTTAATATCTTGTTAATACTGATTATTACGTAACCGTCCTTCCCATAACTAGCTACGTCAATCCAGTGTAAATCATCATCTCTTTCATCTCGTTGAATGGTTATTACTCTTTTCATGAGGGTTTTAATTGACGCTCGGATATTTGCTGAAATGTTTTTATTCTTTTCTATGCCGAGAAACTTGGCCAATTTGGAAATACGAATTTTATACCATTGAAAATCACGATCTTCTTTTCTAATTTTGGAAATAAGCGCTAAAACGATTCGTTGTTCCTGTAAAGTAAGCTTATAACTTGATTCAATCAGTGAATTTGATTTTACGATGACATGATTTCCCTGAAGTTTTAAATCCTGAAGAGTTTTTTCTTTTTCTGACATAAGAAACCTCAAAGCCAAAATTTTCTAAAGCATATCATGATTATTAGGTTTTGTAAAAAAGCTATTAGTCACACCCTAAAAAACTATTAGTCACACCCTAAAAAACTATTAGTCACACCCTAAAAAACTATTAGTCACACCCTAAAAAACTATTAGTCAACTCGCGGAGAATCGCATCAAAAGCCTTTCTCAGATACCCCCTAAACATACTAAAACAGTTAAAACAATAAAACATACAAACAACCAAAGTGCCTGCCAGCTCTATGTTTAGAGAAGAGAACAGAACAGGGTTTATCGATTTTGGTCGTTCGTCGGTTTTTTCGAAGGAAAAAGGAAAAAGGGGTGTTCCACCCCTACCAACCCCAAAAAAAACAGCCTAAGGGCACCGTATTGAGTTTTTTTGGGGTTTTTCGATGGGTGTATATCTCCCCTCGAAAAGGTGCCCTTTTACCCCTGAAAAACAGAAAAGCGCTTTTGGGCCTAAACCCAACAATTTTGTCACCAGCCGCCAATAGGCCATAAAACCACGACTACATAAGGATTTCCAGCCTTTGGCTTTTGAAGGGGAAAGAAAAAACACCCTAAAAAAGTCATAGTCACTGGCAAAAAACCAGCATTAAATCAGGGTTTTTGTTTTAGGCGGTAGATTTCAGGGGTTTTCTGGCGGGGGGTTGAATTAATATTCGGCCGCTTTTTTCTTCCGCCTTTTTCAAATCCTCGTAAATTGCATCCAGGTCGTAGTTGAACTTTTTGGCGTGATCATCCCGGATTTTGCGGATCTCTTCAACGATTTCATCTTTCCACATATCAAGCTCCCATGAGCGCTTCAGGGTTTCCGATCTGGGGAAGCCGAAGCCCAAAGCGCAGTAAAATTTTCTCCAAATCCCTTTGGATAAAAAGATTTGCAATGTGTTTGCAGTTCCAAGTTAATAAATAATCAATGCCATGAACGGCCGCAAGGGAAATATGCAAAGCGTCATCCTCCGCGTTTTTGGGAAGCGGGCCTCTTGTGACTAAGCTTTTGGCAAGCTCCACGACTTCCGGAGTTAACGCCAGGAACGGGATGTTTTGAGCAAGCTCTAGTCTTTTTTCGGCTACTTTGGGATCGCCCAAACTCATTTCGTTAAGGACCACTTGCGAGATGTAGAGATCAAACTTTTGCCGGTAATTCTTCCACCAATCGTGAGTGATTTGTTGATGAGCGGCTGAAATAAGATCGCGACTTGGATCAGAAGCAAGATAGCTGATGATGGTCGTTTCCAGATAAACAGAAGGCATAAATTAACTCCGTTTTGCTTTCGATTTACTGCTGGGGGGCTGGTCTATTTGCTCTTTCAGGGTTTTCAAGGCGGATTTTGTCAGGTCGGCAAAAAGTTTCCTTGTTTCCTTCCAGAGCTTTATAGGAACGGGTGGAGGGACTTTGAAAAAGGGTTTTCCAGCTTCAAGAATCAGGGTTTTAACATGATTTCTGTTTAACATCAAAACATCGACTTCCATTCCCCAAGGCTTGCCGTCGATGCCGTTGGTTAGCTTCATCCACTTTTTAAGCATTGCAGCGGGGGTATCATGGCTCTTTTCGATGTCGTAATGCCTGAACTCGAGTTCCTCGGGAGTGTAATTTTTTGGAACCGAAAGGTTTATGACCTGGGGGTTTTTGATGCCGAAAGTTTTAAGGTCGCCCATGAAAGTATCGAGCAAGGACCAGCCGAAGGGGTCGTAGTCGGTTAGAGATAAAACCGTGATTTGATCGGTGATTCCGCTTTCCTGAAGTTTGGCTTTCAAAGCATCGGTAAAATACTCGCTTGTTCTCGTCGAAGGTTGACCGCCGGAGGCCATGATCGTAGCGCCGGTTAAATCCTGCATTTGCTGAAGAAATTTAAAATGAGATTCCTTTTCGCCCATGAGAATAATATGCGGGTTAAAGGCTCCAATCTGCCATTTCCCGTCTTCAATCAAGCCGAACTCGTGATAGGAAAGGATTTTGCTTGAAACCATTTCCCCCAATTTTTCGGAAAGCGTCTTGTAATAATCGGTGTCGTTGAGGAGATCAAGACGGCTAATGACGGGCTTCACCAGATACCAAAGCGATCGAACATTTCCGTCTGGAACCGGGGTTTCAGCCCCGGCGCGGATGTAATTGACCTGCTGCCAAAGGAAATTAGCCATGAGAACCGAGACTACAACCGCGTTTCCTGATGCGGTAGAAAAAGTGGCTATCAATTCCTCTTTGGTCATGAACAAAATGTTTTTGGTGAGTTCCTTCACGCCCAAAAGCATCAGGCGATAAAAAGGCAGGGATAGCGGGGAGACATACAAAAGGCTTTCCTCGCCTAGAGATTTTAAAATGGGTTCGGCGTAATCGGCCAGTAGAGGGACTTTTACGCCGTTATCGAGAGTAAGCTGATAGCCCGGTTTTCCGGGTATCCGTTCGGATCGCCGAAGGCGGTAAAGGTCCACTAGGTAGCAACGTCCGCAAGGAAACCACCCATCAATCTTTTTGAGAAAAGCTTGAATTTTGGCAAAAGATTTCAAGATTTGAACCTCGCTATCCGCAAGGATAGCAAAGGTTTTCCCGGATTTTTGCCGGAAGGCCAATACATCAGAAAGGTTGATAAAGCCGATGTCTTCCCCAAGTCGAACGGCTAAGGGTGGGCCGGTCCTGAATTTCCGGGAAAAGAAACCTGGGTTCAGATTCACAATTCCAACCGCTGCCGAAGTTCTTTCATGTTCCCGGCGGCGGCCTGGGCGAACCCTAGAACCTTCTCCCCGAAATACAGCTCGAAAAGGCCTGTTTCCGGATTCTTCCGGAGTTTTTTGACGGCGTAGATGTTCACCAGGAAAGATTTATGCGGGCGGAAAAAGCGAGGGTCGCCCTGTAAGCGTTTTTCAAGATCGCTCAAAAGATCGAACCGTTGCCACTCTGCGCCGGTTACATCGTAAATCAGAATTCGCCT
>JAHFJK010000095.1 GCA_023245915.1 Candidatus Doudnabacteria bacterium
AAGTTGATTGGAGCAGCTTTTAAAGTTTATAACACGCTTGGTTATGGTTTTCGCGAGAAAGAGTATCAGAGGGCTTATGCTTCAGAGTTGGAGCTCTTAGCTTTAAAGTATCAAAGAGAATTATATTGCAATTTAAAGTACAATGAAAAAATTATTTCTAAGTTTTTTATCGATTTTTTGGTGGAAGAAAAAGTTGTTGTTGAACTTAAGGTAGCCGAAGATTTTTACAAAAAACATTTTGATCAAGTTATGACATACCTTAAGGACAATAGGTTGCAATTGGCTCTTTTAATTATTTTTACTTCGAAAAGAGTTTTAATAAAGAGAATTATTAACCAGAAATCTGCGTAATCACGCAGCTATCTGCGTATCTGCGGTAAATTTATGTGTGGAATTGTAGGTTACATTGGTAAAAAACAAGCCCTCCCAATCCTAATCCAGGGATTGCGGGATTTGGAATACAGAGGCTACGACAGCGCGGGCGTGGCGGTTTTGGATAATGGAAAAATTGAACGAGTAAGAGAAATTGGTAAGGTGGATATGCTGGCGAAAAAAATTTCTAATGTCATTGCGAGGAGTGCATCCGACGAAGCAATCTTGCCCAAGAAAGAGACTGCTTCCGCCTACGCAAAAGCTTCGGCGGACAGGTCGGCTGCACTCGCAGTGACACTAACAGGCACAATTGGCATTGCCCACACCCGCTGGGCCACACACGGCGCAGTGACAGAATTTAACGCCCATCCTCATATTGTCGACGGCAAATTAGCCATTGTTCATAACGGCATTATTGAAAATTACCGTGAATTGAAAAAGCAGATCAAAGATAAAAATTTTGAATCCGAAACCGACACAGAAGTTCTAGCAAAATGGATTATGGAAAAGTATAAGGCATTAAGTATTAAGTATAAAGGGGAAGATAAGGCCAATCTTTTAATTGATGCAGTTAAAGCTGCCTTAGTTGAAGTAAGAGGAACTTACGGCCTGGTGGTTTTGCACGCTGACCATCCTGACCAATTAGTGGCCGCGCGTTTGGGCAGTCCTTTAGCTATTGGTATAGGCGAGGGGGAATATTATATTGCTTCAGATGTAACGCCCATGCTGCCTTTTACTAAAAAGGTTACTTTTTTAGATGACGGAGAAATTGCTTTAATTAATGGCGACGGTTTGAAGATTTCTAACTTAGACAATCAAATTATAGAAAAAAATGTGACAGAAATAGATTGGGACCAGGAAAAGGCGCAAAAAGGCGGGTTTGAAAATTTTATGCTTAAGGAAATTTTTGACCAGCCTACGGTTTATGAAGATGCGCTTCGGGGTCGTTTGGAAATGGACGCAGGCACGGCAAAAATGGGTGGGCTGAATATGAGCCAGGAGCAAATGAGGGAGATTAAAAGAGTTATGATTATTGCAGAAGGTACAGCTAGACATACAGGGTTAATTGGGAAATATGCTTTTGAAAGATTAGCCAATTTGCCCACAGAAGTAGATTTTTCTTCGGAGTTTCGCTACCGCGACCCGGTGGTTAACAAATCAACTTTAGTTTTTGTAATTTCGCAATCCGGAGAAACCGCGGACACTTTAATGGCCGCGCGCGAAGCCAAAAGAAAAGGCGCGGTCGTTCGCGGAATTGTAAATGTAGTCGGTTCAACCATTGCGCGCGAAACCGGCGCCGGAACTTATATTCACGCAGGGCCGGAGCTAGCAGTTGCATCGACAAAAGCATACACCAACATGGTCGCGGTTTTGCTTTTGTACGCGCTTCAGTTTGGTCGTTTGAAGCATACATCGCTCGCCACTGGCCAGCGAATATTGCAGTCACTTTTGGAAATTCCGGAAAAGATGAATGAAATATTGAAACGAAATAATGAAATAAAAGAAATAGCAGAGAAATATCAGAAATATGTAAATATCCTGTTCATGGGCAGGGGAGTAAATTACCCGGTGGCTTTGGAAGGAGCTTTGAAGCTTAAAGAAATTTCCTATATTCACTGCGAAGGGTTTGCGGGCGGGGAAATGAAACACGGGCCGCTGGCTTTGGTGAGTAAAGATGTGCCGGTTGTGGCAATTTTGACCAAAAACCAGCTGTATGAAAAAATGAAAAGCAGCATCCAGGAAGTTCGCGCCCGCGGCGCTCGCACATTTATAATTGCCAGTGAAGGGGACGAAGAAGCTAAAGAAGTCGCGGATGAAATTATTTACGTGCCAAAAACTATGGAATTGCTTGAACCCTTGTTGAACACCATCCCTTTACAATTATTCGCGTATCATGTTGCGGTGGCTTTGGGCCGCGACGTCGACCGGCCCCGCAACTTAGCAAAAAGTGTAACTGTTGAATAAACTTTAAAAATCAGAAAGGGGACAGCTTGCTGGAAAAACGTATCCAACAAATTGTCCCCCTGGGGGTGAGAGCGGAATGTGTTTCATGCCGCCACCTCCCTGGATTCCTGCTTCCCGTTGCCGTCTACTTTACGGAATCGGAAAGTCACGGCATCTGCGTCAAGGTCGCAATCGGCTTCGGGTTCAAAAAATCCGAGCCCGAATTCTAAGGGTAAGGGCTTCTTGGCTTCCGTAAAAGCGCGTAGCGCTTCTAAGGCAGCCTTGCCCAAGGGGTCTTCAGGGTTAAGCCGGATTTCCGTTTTGCCCATCTGCTCGATAGTGACTTTTAAAAAGACGGGCAAAGATCGGCCAGCCTTGTAAAGGCCTTTTATCGGAAATTTCATTGTTCCTCCTTAAATCAACCAAGCAAATTATAATGAAAGCTTTAATTTTTGACAAATGAAATTTGAACTCGCAATTTTTGATATGGACGGCGTATTAGTGGATAGTGAAGTCCATTGGGCTGCAGCAGGTCCTCAAATTTGGGATAAGCTGGGCATAAAATATACAAAAGACATTGAAAGAGGTATTCTAGGACTTAACGTTAGAGATTCGGCAAAGTTAATAAATGCCAAGTATGGCTACAAGATTGCCATAAGAGATGCAAGAAAAGTT
>JAHFJK010000045.1 GCA_023245915.1 Candidatus Doudnabacteria bacterium
CCCAACTTCTATTCTGTTGGATCATCTGTTCGATCATCTGCTGTGGGAGCATCCCGCAACTTTTGCAGGCGTCCTGCCTTCTTGAGTAAACCTTTTTGCCGTTGGTAAGTGTTGCGGTTTGTACAACACTCACGGTTCCGTCTGCCGACTGCAGTAGATAAAAATTTTGCTCATTAAGAAGGCCGTCATTAGTAAAAAGGCAGTTGTGAGCAAACATGAGTTTGCCTTTGATCCTGTTCCCTTTGATTTTCATACTTCCCCCGTTGCTAGAAGTTATCAGAGAGCATGGGTTTTGTAAAGACTGTTGACAGTAAAGTAAAGTTAGATTATAATCAGAACAATTGAATAAGAAACCCATCCACAGATACACAGATGGGGAAGATAGCACAGATGTAGTCATCAGTGGCCATCTGTAATAAAAATCTGTGGTTGAATTACTTAAATTTAGTCGATTTGGCCGGGAAGTTCATCCTATGGTTTCAGGATAGTACCGGACAGACGAAGTAGCAAAGAATCCAATTTTTGCGAGTGGATTTTTTTGTTGCAAAAGATTTTAAAATTATCGTGTCATCCCGACCGACCAAATATTTTCTTTTGTGATGAAAATATTTGGGAGCGGAGGGATCTCTTAACTTTAACGATCGGTCAAATTTAAGGGATTCCTCGCTTCGCTCGGAATGGCAAATAAGGAAAGTTTGAAATTGCCCACTATAAACCAACTAGTCCGCAAAGGCAGGCATGCTTTTAAATACAAAAGCAAATCGCCTGCTTTAATGCGCAGAGTCAATTTGATCAAAAATCGTACCCTGAACATTGCCACCGGAGCGCCATTTATGCGCGGGGTGTGTTTAAAGGTGTACACTACCACACCAAAAAAACCGAACTCGGCTTTGCGTAAGGTTGCCAAAGTAAAATTGACCAATGGCATGGAAGTTATTGCTTACATTCCGGGCATTGGTCATAACCTTCAAGAACACAGCGTGGTAATGATCCGCGGCGGCAGAGTCAAAGATTTACCTGGCGTGCGCTATCACATTGTGCGCGGAAAATTAGATACATTAGGCGTTGACGGTCGGAAACGCAGCAGAAGCAAATATGGAGCTAAGAGGAAATAATTTTCAATTTACAATTCTCAATTTTCAGTTAATTTTTAATGATCAATTTAAAAATTTTTAAGTTGGAAATCCATTGAAAATTAAAAAGTGAAAATTGAAAATTCACTCATATGCCAAGAAAAAGCAGAAGCTACGACAAACATGTTCCTGAACCGGACCCAAAATACGGGTCGGTTAAATATGCCAAATTTATAAACTATATTATGGAGCGCGGCAAGAAAAATGTTGCGCGCAAGATTTTTTATGATGCTTTGATGATTGTGGGTGAAAAGGTGCAGCAATCTGCATCTGCGGTATCATCGGCAAAACCCAACCCTTCCCTTAATCCCTCCCCTCAAAAGGGGAGGGAAACCCAGAACCCCTCTCCTGCTAAGGAGAGGGGCAGGGGAGAGGTTGCAGAGAAGAAACTTGATGGCCGTTCAGTTTTTGACCAGGCTTTAAAAAATGTGGCGCCGATTATGGAATTAAAATCCCGCAGAATTGGTGGAGCTAACTATCAAGTGCCAATGGAAGTTATGGAGCCCAGAAGGACCACGCTTGGAATGCGCTGGCTTTTGGCAGCGGCGCAAAGTAAAAAGGGAGTACGCATGGCCGAAAGATTGGCTGGAGAAATTTTGGACGCTTATAACAAAACCGGAGCAGCCATAAAGAAAAGAGAAGACATCCACAGAATGGCCGAAGCCAACAAGGCCTTTGCGCACTTTGCACGATTCGGGAGACGCTAGGAAAATCGTTTCTACTAAATACGAAATAATCTAAATACTAAACTAGGAGTATGCTTTCGTATTTAGATACATTAGTATTTAGTAGAGTAAGGAACTTTGAAAACGACGCAGTCGTCCTGAGCGAGCACAGCGAGCGAAGAATTTGTAACTTAAAAAAAGAAAAGGCCGGCGATCGGGTGATCGCCGGTTGAAGCAGCAGATAATCGTATGCGACGATTATTCCCCAACTTCGAGTTTTTTGCCGCAGTTTGGGCAAAAAGGACTGGACGAGACATGTAGCTCTACTTCAGTTAACGATCCTTCGGGATCGTCATCAGCTGAGAACGAAATTCGGTCCCTCCCGACAGAACTGAGAACAAGGTAGGCTTGAGCACGATGGCCTTCGTTGTCGATAACTTCCACTTGGATTTCGCTGTCACAACATGCGGTTTTCATATGGCCTCCATTTTACTTGAGTAGCTTGCCAAAGGAAACGAATTTTGTAAAGCCAAATTTAAACGATTAATTGGATCCCGGATAAATTTAATATCAATATAAATTTTCCGGGATGACACAAACGATTTTTTATGGCCAGAGAGTACCCAATTGAACTTACAAGAAATATTGGTATTATCGCGCATATTGATGCCGGGAAAACCACCGTCACGGAAGGAGTGTTGTATAACACCGGAATGATCCACAAGATTGGCGCGGTGCATGAAGGCGAGACAACTACGGACTGGATGGAGCAGGAACGCGAACGCGGAATTACAATTACTGCGGCCGCGGTGACTTGCTATTGGACGCCAAAATTTATAAAACTTGCAGGTGATACAAATCCCGTTAGAAGTCAGACGCCGGAGGCGTCTGCTGGTGCGCAAGCGCACCAGACTTCTAACGGGACGAAACATAAAATCAACATTATTGACACTCCCGGGCACGTGGATTTTACTGTGGAAGTGGAACGCTCTCTTCGCGTTTTAGACGGGGCGGTTGTGGTTTTTGACGGAAAAATGGGAGTCGAGCCTCAATCGGAAACAGTTTGGAGACAGGCGGACAAATACAACGTGCCGCGCATGTGCTTTATAAATAAAATCAACCAAACCGGCGGCGATTTTTACAAATCTTTAGATTCCATCCATAAACGCCTTTCACCAAACGCTTTTCCAATTCAGCTACCCATTGGTTTTGAAAAAGACATTGTCGGAGTTGTGGATTTAATCAACATGAAGGCCTACACTTATAAAGATTTTACTGACAAAGAATTTACAGTCGGGGAAGTTCCGGCTGACATGCTGGAAAAAGCCAAAGAATACCGTCATCGCCTGTTGGAAAAAGTGGTGGAATCGGATGACGTGCTCATGGAAAAATATTTGGCTGGTAACGAACTAACAGAGCAGGAATTTTTAACCGCCATCCGCAAAGCCGTGCAAAGCGGCAAGTTTTTCCCGGTGTTGGGCGGAGACGGCCGCGGAATTATTGTGCAAACTATGCTCGATGCCGTGACCAACTTTTTGCCATCACCGGTTGACCGCGGCGCTGTTAAAGGGCATGACCTAAAAACCGGAGCGGACATTGAGAGAAAACCTTCCGACGGCGAACCGTTTGCAGCCTTAGCTTTTAAAATTGCCACTGACCCGTTTGTGGGACGGTTGTGCTTTTTTAGAGTTTACGCCGGAACTTTAGCCGCGGGCTCATATGTACTAAACGCGCGAACACAAAACAAAGAGCGTGTGGGCAGAATTGTAAGAATGCGCGCGGACGAACGCGATGAAGTCAAGGAAGTTTTTGCCGGCGACATTTGCGCGCTGGTGGGGCCCAAAGAAACTTTTACCGGCGACACTTTGTGCGATGTGGAAAAGCCTATTATGCTCGAATCGATTAAGTTTGCCGACCCGGTTATTAGTATGTCCATTGAGCCCAAAACCAAAGCAGATCAGGAAAAAATGGGCATTGCTTTGCAAAAATTGGGAGAGGAAGATCCAACGTTCCATATTAAAGGCGACGAAGAAACTCAACAGACCATCATCAGCGGAATGGGCGAGTTGCACTTGGAAATCATAGTTGACCGCATGAAAAGAGAATTTAAAGTGGAAGCCAATGTAGGCAAGCCCGAGGTGGCTTACAAAGAAACCATTACTAAAACCGCGGAAACGGAAAGCAAATACATTCGCCAGTCCGGTGGGCGCGGGCAGTACGGCCATGTCTGGCTGCGCGTTGACCCTCGCGAAAGAGGCGCGGGTTATGAGTTTTTGGACGAGATTGTGGGCGGTGTAATTCCCAAAGAATATATTAAGCCGATTGACAAAGGCATTCAGGAAAGCGCGGCCAATGGCGTTATAGCCGGCTATCCTTTGGTAGATTTTTCAGCGGCGGTTTACGACGGAAGTTACCACGAAGTCGACTCCAGTGAAATGGCTTTTAAAATTGCTGCATCTAAAGGACTTCAGGACGTGGTAAAAAAAGCCGGGCCTGTGATTTTAGAACCCATTATGAAAGTGGAAGTTATAACTCCGGAAGCCAATATGGGAGATGTAATTGGAGATTTGAATTCCAAGCGCGCGCAAATAAATGAAATGACAGACCGTTTGCATTTGAAAGTTATAGACGCGTTTGTTCCGCTGGCTGAAATGTTTGGTTATGCTACTGCATTACGATCGATGACGCAGGGACAAGCCAGCTACACCATGGAATTTGACCACTATTCAGAAGTGCCAAAGAGTGTGGCGGAGAAAATTATAGAGAGCAGGCAAGGGATAAATGTGAGGAAGGGTATGTAATTTGCGGAGCAAACCAGGCTAGTGCTCCTCTCTCCATTTCATGGAGAGAGGACGGGAGAGAGGTTAAACCATGCTTGAAGGCAAAGATCTGAAAGTAGTATCAAGGATTTTAAGAAGGCAAATGACTCCCTGGGAAGCAAAGCTTTGGTATTATCTTCGGAGCCACAGATTCTACGGTTTTAAATTCAAACGCCAAGTGCCGATGGGAGATTATGTTGTTGATTTTTGCTGCCAGGAAAAAATGTTAGCAATTGAATTGGACGGCGGACAACATAGCAAATCGGAAATTTATAAGAAAGATCAAAGTAAGCAGAAATTTTTAGAAAATAAAGGCTATAAAGTATTAAGGTTTTGGAATAATGAGATAGACAGTAATATTGAAGGAGTTTTGGAAACTATAAGAAAGGCTTGTTTTTAACCTCTCCCTTAATCCCTCTCCATTAAATGGAGAGGGAAACCGAGTCGACACCAGACTTTGCGCAAAAAAAACGCCGGCGATCGCTTGGACCGCCGGGTGAATTGCAAGTAGACATCATGTCACTCTGCAAATTGCAATTTTTCCCCGCAATTCGGGCAGAAAGGTTCGGGATTTTCTATGCGCAGTTGGATTTCTGTTGCTGTCCCGCCTTCGTTTGTGAATATTATGCTGTTGCAGCCAACACAAGCATCCCCTATTCGCCCTGAACTCCCCCGGTCATCATAGGCAACTTCTACCCAAACTTCGGTATTGCAGCAACCCGTTCTCATAAAGTCCTCCTGTTATCTTATAAATTTAGCAAAATCATGGTAACATTACAAGATATTATTGATTTAGCCAAAGCCGACGGCGGCAAATTTTTTGTTATTGACGAAAATGGCGACGCAAAGCTAGTAATTATGCCTGTGGAAGATTACGAAAGGCTGCTTATTGGAAAACTGAAAAGGCAAGTGGAAGACGTTGAGCAAATAAATAAAGAAATTTTAAAAGCGCAACTTTCGGAAGACATTCAAGCGCCATCAGCCCAACCCAAACCCAAAGGCCCATTGGTAAAACAGGAAGAAGAAATTTCCAAAACAGACTTAAGGGCTGAAGTTATAGACCCCAGTTTTGATTTTGAGGGGCCGAAGGTGGAAATTGACGATTTATAAAAAAAACTGTATTATAAAAACATGACTACTTTAACTATTTCAAAAGAAGTCAGTAAGGAAAAAGATTTGGTGGTAATACCCAAAAGGGTTTACCTAAAATTTTTGAGCTGGCAAAAAAAAGCCGATAAATTGGATAGTTCAAAACCCACCAGGAAAATTCGTTATGTTAAGCCTACAGCCAAAGAAGTCAAAGAATTCCATCAAGCGCGAAAAGATTATGTCGCCGGAAAATACATGAGCCTGGAGGAACTGAACAATGCCTTGGGTATTAAGCGTTCGAAATAAAGTTTATAAGCAGTTAAAAGACTTTCCCGCGGACTATACCCGCAGGATTTTGTTAGTATTTGGACTGATGCGAGACAACCCATATGGGGGCGATATTGTTAATTTAGGCGAAGCAAATTTTAGAAGGCGATTAGGCGATTACAGGATTTTTTTTGAGATTCGAAAAAATGAACAAGTAGTTTATATTTACAAAGTTAAAAGAAGAACATCAAAAACTTATTGACGAGCTTGCGATTATGAAAAAGTTTTTTGTCACGGCATTTATTATTTTTTTATCAGCCGCTTGTAGCAAGCAGGCGGCGGTTCTAACTGTCCCGGAGCAAAAGCAAACCTCAACATCAACCGGTCAAGTTATTGACCGGAAGAGTTATAAAAGTGATGCTTATGGTTTTTCATTTAGCCATCCGAGCATTCTTCCTCAAGAAATATGCTCGGATGGCTCATGCTTGGCGTATTTTGGCAAAGGTGGCGTTGATGAACTGACGCTAAATGTTGGCAAGGGCTTTCCGATTGGTGGCAGTGGCTACACTCAAGGCACAGTCGCAGGGAAAACCGCTTACTTTAAGCAAGACGGCGCCGAGGCGAGCTATGAGGACATAGTCTTGGTGCCTTTTGTTTATAACGGCAAACAGCAAACCCTGTTTTTGAGCTTTAATTATTCCGAGCCCGCGGCCGCTAATGACGCAATAAGCTACAAAGAAAAAATTTTGGCGACTTTTAAATTTGACCGATAGTGGCTTGACACAGGGGATAAATAGCTTTAAAATAATTAAAATTAATTTTTCGCCTTGGATTCCATATAGGTTCTGCTTCGCAGGACGAGGAAAAAAAGAGACAAACCCTTGGCATTGTATCGGGATCGACAGATGCAATGCTTAGGGTTTCTCGGGCGAATATGTTCCTGTCATTCTGAATTTATTTCAGAATCTATTATGGATCCTGAACCAAGTTCAGGATGACAAAACATCAAGAAAGGATCTAACCAATGGCAGAAGGAAAATTTGACAGAAGCAAAGTGCACGTCAACGTCGGCACAATCGGCCACGTTGACCATGGCAAGACCACTTTGACAGCCGCCATCACCACCGTGCTGGCGAAAAAGAATCCGGACATTAAGGTACGGGCTTATGACAGCATTGACAACGCGCCGGAAGAAAAAGCCCGGGGGATTACCATTAACACCGCCCACGTGGAATACCACTCCGACAAGCGCCACTACGCGCACGTCGACTGTCCCGGACACGCTGACTACATTAAAAATATGATTACCGGCGCCGCCCAAATGGACGGAGCAATTTTGGTGGTGTCCGCCGCTGACGGCCCCATGCCGCAGACCCGCGAACACATTTTGCTTGCCCGCCAGGTAGGCGTGCCTTACATTGTTGTCTACATGAACAAGTGCGATCAGGTGGCTGACAAAGAACTTTTGGACCTGGTTGAAGAAGAAATCCGTGATTTGCTGACCAAATATGAATTCCCTGGAAAAGATACGCCAATTATCCGCGGCAGCGCTTTGAAGGCTTTGGAAGGCGACGCGGAATATGAAAAAACCATTATGGATTTGATTAACACTTTGGACACTTACATTCCCGACCCGGTCCGTGACATAGACAAGCCGTTTTTGATGCCCATTGAAGACATCTTTTCCATTGAAGGCCGCGGCACTGTGGTTACCGGCAGGATTGAAAGAGGCCAGGTTAAGATTAACGAAGAAGTTGAAATTGTCGGGCTTCGCCCCACAACCAAGACCGTCGTAACCGGTATTGAAATGTTCAACAAACAATTAGACAGCGGTATGGCAGGGGACAACGCCGGAATTTTGCTTCGCGGCACCAAAAAAGACGAAGTCGAACGCGGCCAGGTTTTGGCCAAGCCCGGTTCTATTACTCCGCATACGGAATTTGAAACCGAAGTTTATGTGCTGACCAAAGAAGAAGGCGGCCGCCACACCCCGTTCTTTAAGGGTTACAAACCGCAGTTTTATATTAGAACTACAGATGTAACTGGCGACGTGACCTTGCCCGAAGGCCAGGAAATGGTTATGCCAGGTGATACCGTAAAATTGGGGGTTAAATTGATTACTCCTGTGGCTTTGGAAGAAAAAGGAAAGTTTGCTATCCGCGAAGGCGGACACACTGTGGGTGCGGGTGTGGTTACAAAAATTATAAAATAGTTCTCTGTCATTGCGAGCCTGCCTGCCGGCAGGCAGGGAGTGCATCCGACGAAGCAATCTTTTAAAGTATAAGATTGCTTCGGTTGCACTTGCAATGACAAACATTTAAAAAAACTCCTCCGCGTTCGCGGGGGAGTTTTTGTATTGGCCGTTGACTTAAGAATTGACAAATACTACCATCCACTATAGCGTGGTAGTGTTTGAATATAAAATTTTTATAATACTACAAGATATCCGCCGGGAATGGCACTGATTTTAAAGAATAAAAACAGCGCCAGACATAATGCTGATAACATATAATTAAAGCATTTTTTAAGTTTTTTGTCAATAAGCCTGTCATTTATGTCATTTAAGCCTAACATAGTTACCAATATTACCAATATTACCAATATTAAAGCTTATTTTCTTCCTGCCATTTCTCTTCCAAATTTCTTATTTCTTCTTCATTAAAGCCAAAATGGTGGCCGATTTCGTGCCAGACCACCCGACGCACTAGGGAGGGAATTTTTTCTCCCGATCCCGCAAAGCGCTCAATCGTGCCTTTGTAAATGGTAATTTTGTCAGGCAGGACCGGATTCATTCCGT
>JAHFJK010000096.1 GCA_023245915.1 Candidatus Doudnabacteria bacterium
GGGCCAGAGGTCTGCTCCGTCGGCATGGTAACCGATCTTACGGCCATCGATAGCCAAAAGTTTAATCATCTTGGCCCCATCCGCGCCAACGATATTTTAGGCATCCATCAGGAGCTAAAAAGTTTTGAAGGGGATTTTGTGAGCAGTTTTGATAAGAAATAATTTTAATATATGGCAGAAATTACAATAGAAAAAATCGCAAAGACAGTAGAAACCATTGTAAAACAAGAGCTTGAACCAATAAAAATTACTCTCAACGAGCATACCAAGGCTCTTAATAAGCATACTTCACAGCTTGATGCACTTGCTGAAGATGTAAAAACCCTTTTGGAAGCTAAGACAGTCAACAACTTTCGCTTAGACCGGCTTGAGGAATGGGGAGTGAAAACCGGCGAAAAAACCTGCGTTAGGCTGGAGCTTTAAAGGCATATCTTCCCGCGGCTGCTACGGTAAAATACTGCGTAAATGCTCACTGCCCTTGCGGACTCCTTTAAAATCAGCTAGAATAGAGTAAAGCTTAGTGAATTTTCGAAACAAAAATAAAACTTAATACTATGCGCGGACAGCTTACGGAAGCCCAAAAGCTTCGTACCGCCAATACCCGCTTAAAAGGGGAAAATCAGCAACTGAGGCAACGGGTGGCGGTCTTGGAAGCCAAAGTGGCTGAACAAAACCAAATTATTGAAACTTTAAAGTTGCAGTTGGAAGAATTGCAGCGGATTGTCTTTGGGAAAAACAAGAAACCTCCGGCGGCGCCAGTCAATCAGCCGTCTGTCGATGACGATAAGGCCAATGATCGAAAATCCAGGGCTCCCTCATCCTACCGCCGTCCCATGCCCAAAGATGAGGAAGTTACCGCAGAAGAAAACAAACCGCTGGCCTCATCTGCCTGCCCTGATTGTCAAAGCGCTTTAATTAACATCCATTGGGTCGTCCGTTATCTGGAAGATATTTTGCTGCCGGTTAAAAAGATAATCAAACGTTTAAAAATCCAGGTCGGTTTTTGTCCCAAGTGCCGCAGACAGCGGCAAGCTATGCCTGTCTCTGCCCACACTGTCAGTTTAGGAACCAACATTCAACAAGCCATACTCTACTGGACTTACGTGTCAAGGTTAAGCTTTCAGCAAATTATTGACACTGCCCGCGACCTTTACGATTTCAAGCTCAGTGACGGGGAAATCGCCCATATCCTGGCTACCGGCTCAAACAAGCTGGAAGTTTCTTACGAACAATTAAAACAAAGAATTAGAGGCAGCCCCAGCCTGCATTTTGACGAAACCGGTTACAAACAACAAGGCGGAGAAAAGTATGCCTGGGTTATGACTCCTTCAAACAGCGAGGAGGCGGTATTTCTTGTCGGTAGGAATCGGGGCAAGGGAAACGCGACTGAATTAGCCGGTGACTTTTCCGGTGTCCGAGTGACCGACTGTTACCCGGCTTACGATAATATGACGGGAGGCCATCAGGCTTGCTGGTCGCATCCCTTAAGATATGCCCGGGACTTGGCGAGCTCACAAGACCTTTCAGCTGAAAAGCGCGTCCTCTGCCAAAGTTTTTACCAACAGGTCAAAGACATCTATGCCCAGGTCAGAGTTGTCGTACAGCAGCCCTTTGAGCCTTTAAAGCGTACCCAGGCTTACGAAGACTTAAGAAAACAACTGGACATTTTAGCAAAATCCCCCTGTCAGCCCGCGCCCAAGAAACTTTTGGATTTAAAACAAAGGTTTAAAAATTACGCCCATGAATTCTTGACCTGCCTGCTATATGAGAATGTTCCGGCGGATAACAACAAGGCCGAAAGAAAACTTCGGCATTTAGTCCTTAAAAGAAAAGTCTCCTTTGGCACTAAGTCAGCCAAAGGCAGTAAAATCTTTTCCATCAACGCTTCCGTATTGCTGTCCTGGTGGTGGAGCGAGCGGGAAAACTTTTTTGCCAACCTTTCCCGAACCTTACAGAGGCAGGCAGTGAGCATTTACAATCAAAAGGCTGGAATTAAAGACTCCCAGTTTGCTCACGCGAACCGGAATGGAGCCAATTTGAACCTTTTGCTGCCTCTCGTCCGTGCTGTAAACGGCAAGCAAATACTTTCCGGGACTGGCCCTAAGTAAAAATTTTCCGCTGTCGGCTATAGTTGCTGTGCCAAAAACAATTTGCTCTATTTTTTCACTTTTTAATTGAAGAAAGATGTCGGGTGACGCCTTAATACCCTTTCCCAAAATAATTCGCCCCCAAAGTCTGGGCTCTTTTACACTGACAGCCAGAATAATTATTACCCCATACAAAACCACTACCAAACTTAAATACCGGGGAACTTGGGGGAGATTTAACCAAAGCGCAATCAGGCACAGAGCTAAGCCAAACCAAAAAACTGCGGCCACCGTCCTTTTTAGCAAAAGGCCCAAATAAGGAAAACTTTTTTGCATCATGGCTTTGGCCTGCTGGTTCCAGTCCTGCCTTTGCGAATCCATTGGGATGTTGGGCGCGACGACTTCCTCGTCCCCCGAAAGTTCAAAAAATTCTCCGTGATAGACATTTTCAAATAAACCATCCTGTTCCCCGGTTACGTATCTGGAGGGAAAAATGTAGTTGGTTTTTTTGGCAAAAATTTTAAATTTGCCCGGGCTGGCCAAAAAACCATAGTGCCCGTTTAAATCTGTTATACCGCTGCCAACCTCGCGGCCGTCCGCATAAAGCAATTTTACAATTACCGGGTCCAGCGGCTGTTTGCTAACGCTGTCGTAAACCACTCCCCAAAAATGGCGGCTACGTTTTAAACTGAAAAGATTAAAAACCTCGCCCAACCATGACTGGATTGCCAAAATAATTTGCGTGGAACGAAGAATCTGTATTTTATATTGTGAGGTTTGATCCGGCATAACCTTTTGTTTTCAACTTTGCGACTTGCAATACATTTTTCAGCAGCATTGCCACTGTTACCGGCCCAACGCCGCCCGGCACGGGCGACACAAAACCCGCCGTCTTTTT
>JAHFJK010000097.1 GCA_023245915.1 Candidatus Doudnabacteria bacterium
TTTTTGCCCTGGTACTTAGCAAAGTTTTCTTCAAATTTAATACACTCTTGCCCGAAGCTTAGTTGTTTGGATGAAGAAATAAAACTCATTAGTTGAGCTTTTGTTTCCTTTTCTTTATAAAAAGTTGTCTTTATTAACTTTATTATCGCCATTCCTAGTGGTTTAGGTAGGTATTTATTTTTTAAGATTATTTATATCATGCCAAACCATTATCCTAACAAGTTCTTTGAAGGTTGTTTTTGGTTTCCACCCCAACATTTTTTTTGCTTTTTTTATATCGGCAGTAAGAACGTTAACTTCAAGTGGTCTATAGTATTGAGGATCAATTTCTACGTATTTTTTCCAGTCGCCAAGCTCAGCTTCCTTAAACGCCAATTCTACAAATTCCTTTACGGTATGTGTTTCTCCTGTACCAATTACATAATCATCTGGTTTTGGCTGCTGCATCATAAGCCAGGCGGCTTCCATATATTCGGAGGCGTAACCCCAGTCGCGTTTTGCCTCAAGATTTCCAAGGTACAGCTTTTTGTCTAATCCAGCTTTTATTCTTGCTATTCCTCTGGTGATTTTTCTGGTTACAAATGTTTCTCCGCGGCGCGGACTCTCGTGATTAAAAAGTATTCCGTTTACCGCAAATAAACCATATGCTTCTCTGTAAAGTTTTGTCATATTGTAAGCAAATACTTTAGCGGCGCCATAGGGGCTTTGAGGCATAAATGGCGTGTTTTCGTTTTGAGGCGGCTTGGCTGCGCCAAACATTTCAGATGACGAGGCTTGATAAAATTTGACCTTTTTGCCTGTCTCTAGCTGGAAGTCTCTAATTGCTTCAAGAACCCTCAAGGCGCCATTACCGGTGATATCCATTGTATATTCTGGTATTTCAAATGAAACTTTTACATGTGATTGAGCGGCTAAATTATAAATTTCATCCGGCTTAACTTTATAAATTATTTTTCTGATTGTGCCTGAATCAGCAAGATCCCCGTGATACATAAAAAATCTTCTACCTTTACTGTGAATATCACGGAATATATGGTCAACCCGGGAGGTGTTAAAGGTAGAAGCCCTTCTAATTATTCCGTGCACAAAATACCCTTTTTTCAAAAGGAGTTCAGCTAAATATGAGCCGTCTTGACCAGTAATGCCTGTAATAAGTGCGACTTTATTCTTGTTTTTCATCGATAATTAGGTTACAACATTTTTTGATTTTTAGCAATAAAAATACTACTATTTTTATATTAAACAAATCAGACAAAAAATTAAATATTTAACCCAGAGCTTATTTGTGCGTAATGTGGCGACTTTACAGATTGGAAGTTTTGGCGGAACACTTGTTCAAGCTGTTTTTGGCATATTGATTGCCCGTTTTTTGCAGCCGGATCTTTTTGGTATTTACAGCTTAGCCGTTGGTTTAGCTGCTCTGGCCGGACTATTTCTGGGAGCGGGGATGCAGGATGCTGTCTCAACTTTGGTTGGTTCGGCCTACGCCAGAAATGATAAAGAAGAGCTGGTTAACGTTTTGGCTTTTTTGCTGAAGATAACTTTTTACGCCGGACTGGCAACGCTGGTAGTTTTCTTTTTTGTTCCTGCTATTGCTCATCATTTTTATGGAAATTCTATGATTGGCTGGTATGCCGGAGTGATTTTATTGGCAGTTTTCTTTTCCGCTTCTTTTAATGCAGTAGTTCAGCTTGGTTTGCAGGTTGCCGGTAAAATTAGGCCTTTGTCATTGATTTTATTTAGTGACCAGTTTTTGAGGTCAGGTTTTGCCTTGTTGTTTGTCTTTTTTGGTTTGGGTGTTTTGGGAGGGGTTAGTGGTCACTTGGTAGGGGCAGTATTAATATTTATTTTTTCTATTTTTCTTTGGGTTAGACTAATCAGGGCTTATGATATTTTTCCGTCTTTTAAATCTTTACTAGCTTCTGTTGCCGACGTTTCTGTTTCTAAATATTTAAACTTTTCTTTTTGGGTGGCTTTGGACAGGAACATGGGGAATTTATTTATGGCCTTACCCGTTGTTCTTACCGGTATTTATGTATCTTCGGGAGAGGTGGCCTTTTTTAAGCTAGCTTTTGGATATGTTAACCTAGCGCTAAGTCTGCTTGGTCCGGTTTCTATTCTTCTGAACATGCAGTTTCCAAGGATTCAAACCGAAAATCCGGCTCAGTTGAAGGCGAACTTTATTAAAGTTTCTATTTTTGGTTTATTTGCTTCGTCCGTTTTGACCCTAGCAGTTGTTGTTGTTTCTCCTTGGGCCTTCAAAATTTTGTATGGCGAGAGTTTTTTGCCTAGTGTTAAGTACGTGTTTGCCCTAATTGTTTATGGTGCTTTGTATGGTATTGGTGTTGGTCTTGGTCCGATGTGGCGGGCAATAAATAAAGTAAAAGTTTCTATTCTAATCAATCTTTTCATATTAGCTGGCGGGATACCCCTTGGTCTATGGTTGATTAAAAGTTATGGATTGTGGGGGGGTGTGATAATGGTAACAATCTGGTTTTCCGTTAGTCACGTTATTTCGTTTGCGTATCTTATTAAAAAATTAAAAAGAGCTTAAGCATCGGCAAATTTTTTACCAGCTAAGAATTCTTTAAAAATTACTTTTAATATTTCCGAACCAGCTTTGACCGGGCTCATTTTACGTTTGCTCCCAACTCGAGCTGGTTCATCAGCTCCGATTTCGGCAACTTTTAGTCCGGCTTTGGCAAATTGGATTGATTGTTGAGCTGTCCAAGCAAAGGCTGGTGTGCTCATTCGGATGCTGTTATAAGCTGAACGGCGATAGGCTCTAAAGCCGACCAAGGTATCTGTGTAGCGGGCGCGGAATAAAATATTGATCAATTTTGTGAAAAACCAGTTTCCAATCCGAGTAACCAGGTCATCGTCATAACTTTTAGCTCCGTCTTTGTAGCGGGAAGCAACAGCAAGATCATATCCCTCGTTAATTTTTGCC
>JAHFJK010000098.1 GCA_023245915.1 Candidatus Doudnabacteria bacterium
TGATTCCACAGGCACCCTGTAATTTATGGGTGCATATTCTGTTGCCGGTTGGTAGCGGTAGTTAATATATTGAACAGAAAGCGCGGCAATTATCGCTCCGGTGAGAGTATAGGCAATGATTCGATGATGGTGTCTTTGCATAGCTTTAGTTGATACTAACAAAATTGACGGCCGTCAAAAACGTTAGCATTTATAGAATGTCAGTTTTTTTAATAACCTTATAGTTGCCGAGCGGCAAGTCTTTGGGCAAATTTAATTTATTTACGCGTATGCGTTTTAAATTGGTAATGGTTAGTCCCACGGCCGAAACCATTCTGCGGACCTGCCGTTTTTTACCTTCATGGATAGTAATTCGCAATTTACCGTCGCGCTGTTTTATTTGCGCCGGATAAGTCAGGCCCGTGGAAATTTCAACGCCGCTTCTAAGTTTTTCCAACTGGCTTTCGGCGGGTTCCTCTTGCGTCGTGACCTCATATTCTTTGTCATGTTCAAATTTGGGGTGGGCGAGTTGTTGAGTCAGCTCGCCGTCGTTGGTTAGAATCAGCAAGCCCTGGGTGTCGGCATCAAGCCTGCCGACATTCCAGACTTTTGTGCGTAAATTGTTTGGTAGTAAGTCAAAAATAGTTTTGCGGTGTTTGGGGTCGCTTTTACTGACCACGTAGCCTACGGGTTTGTTCATCATCAAGTATATTTTTTCATCTTGCGCTTTTATTATTTTACCATAGACTTTAACTACATCGGCCTTAGGGTTAACTTTATCTCCCAATTTTGCCTTGCGGCCATTTATAAACACCTGGCCGGACTTTATGAACTCTTCCGCCTTTCTCCTGCTGGCAACCCCGGCGCTGCTAATGAATTTTTGCACACGTTCAAGCATAATGGGTATTTTATCGCATTTGGCCAAAATATGCTATAATTGTAGCAATTAAAATTTGATTATGAACAAAAAAAATCTACCTCTTATTATTGCACTGTGCATTCCGATTTTAATGATTTTGCTGGTTGCTGGATTTATTTATCTGCCGAGTCTGGGGAATAAGCCCAAGTATAATTTTTTGTATATGACCGGTAACTCTTACAGTTATTTGGGCGGCAATCAGTATATTGTCAGTGGTGGTCATTTAACATACAACCCTCCGCCTCCGCCAAATAATGGAGATTTGGTTATTAAACCTGATAATAGCTTACCCCATTTTTATTTGTATAATGTCGCTCAAAATACAGCAACCGAAGTGTTTTTTGGGCAGGCGCGAAATTATACTTTAGACTCCAGCAATACTTCGCCGGATGGCTATGTAGTTGTCCGCGGCAATTACAGCGGAGGAGACTTGTTTTTTGGCGGGGGCGGCGGGGATTATAACAGCTGGTTTATAAAAGGCCACAATCGTAGCCGTAAGCTGAATTTAAAATTAACCGGCAGTGACTATTATAATTTCCAATTTTTAGGTTGGACCCAAAATAATTAATTGAAATTTAACTTTTAGTTTTATGGAAAAACAACAGCTGTTATTGGAACTTCATCAAATGGCCGCGGCTGGACAAATTAGCCGGCAAGAAGTCTTGGGTTTCTTTCCGCCAGCAATTCCCTTGCCCGAAGATTCAATGAAAACCCAGATGAATCTTTCAGAAATTATGTACTATCTGGGTGGAGCGATTGTATTTTTAGGTATTAGTGTTCTGGCCTACCAAAATTGGGATAGTTTTTCCTCCAGTTTAAGAATTTTAGTAACTTTGGGCAGCTCTATAGCCTGCTTTATTACAGCCAGCCTGCTGAATCGTTACGAAGGTTTTAAAAAGCTTTCCCAGGCTTTTTTCCTGATTTCCGGAATGCTTGCGCCTCTGGGGCTAAATGTGGCATTTAAAGAATCCGAAATTGACATTAATTCAGATACCATCCAGCTATTAATTTATCTTATTTTGACGTTTATATTTTTTGGCTCTTTATGGCTTTTTAGGCAAACAATTTTGCTGTTTTTTGGCATTGTGTTTGCCACAGGGTTTTTCCATTTTATTATTAATCTTTTAGTTGGACAGAATTTACAGGCTTCGGATTACACAAAAATTTGGGAATACCGGATTTTTGTCGGTGGCCTTGCCTGGATGATTTTAGGCTATTATTTCCGTCAGACTAGTTATAAAGCTATAACCGGGGCGCTTTACGCTTTGGGGGTTTTGGCATTTTTGGGTTCAGCAATGGCTTTGGGAGGCTGGCAGCCGGAGCAGAACGCGTTTTGGGAATTAATTTACCCCCTGCTGGTTTTTGGCGTAATTTTTTTAAGTGTCTATGTAAAAAGTAAAATCTTTTTAATTTTTGGCTCGCTATTTTTAATAGGCTATATTTTAAAACTTACAGGTGAATATTTTTCCAGCGGTTTAGGCTGGCCGCTTGCTTTGGTTTTGGCAGGATTGGTAATTATGGGCGTGGGTTATTACGCCTTTAGACTGAATAAAAAGTATTTTTCCAGACCCGTCTAGTTAAAGCAAATCTAATAGCAGTTTTGAGTTTTCATTTTATGCTAAAAAAACGCCCAACTTCAGGGCGTATTTTTTTAAAACTTTTTTCTATATTTAAGAGGGGGCATTGAAATCTAAATGAAACTTTGATAAAATACTGGGAGATTTATGGTCTCGTAGCTCAGCTGGATAGAGCGCAAGCTTGCGGAGCTTGAGGTCGGAGGTTCGAATCCTCCCGAGATCACCACGCATCCGTAGCTCAACTTGCCCCGCACTAATTCCCTTAAACTATCAATCTTTTAAATATCGGTATTGGTGCAAAAATAGTCTTGATCATATTTAGTCATTAAGGGAATTAGTGGGATCATACGCAATTTGGCTGGAGTGGTGTATTAATAAATTGCGGTAGTTTGTCATCCCGGAATTTTTCAGGGCTGTGAAAAATATCCGGGATCCAATAAATAAGCCATGTTCTGGATC
>JAHFJK010000046.1 GCA_023245915.1 Candidatus Doudnabacteria bacterium
TCCTGTTGCCTATACAGCTGTTATTAGCGGCGATTGTGACGACCCTAGCGGCAATGTAACCACCAGCACCAGCACACCAAAGTTTTGTACCATAACTAATACCGCAAAGTTTGGGACCATTACTGTCCATAAGGTCATGAGCAATACTCACGGGGGAAATAATACGACTACTGATTTTTCACTAATTGTCGTCGGCTCTACCGGAAGTATTGGTGTTTCTAACGGTGTGCCTAAAAAATTCGCACCAGACAGTTATGACATAACTGAAAGCGGTCCAGATGGTTATCAACCTACCTTTTCTGGAGATTGTGATGTCAATGGGCATTTATCCCTCGCTGCTGGGGAGGTTAAGGATTGTACAATAACCAACCAGGATATTTCTCCTACAATTAAATTAGTAAAGGTAGTTTCCGGCGGCACTGCTAGCAGTACTGATTTTACACTAAAAATCGATGGTATTGCATCGCCTAGCGGACTAAACAAGGTAGTGACTTCCAACGCCGCTCATACCATCACTGAAGATCCCAAAACCGGTTACAGTTTCACTTCCATGACAGGTACCGGTGACAGAGGATCGAGTTGTCCAGCTTCGCTTGGCGGTACTGTGACCTTGCTAGAAGGTGAAAAGATCACTTGTACAATTACAAATACACTCATTCCGTAATCTAATCATTAACTTAAAAACCCTATGAAAAAATTATTTTTTCGCACAGGTTTGGCAGCGGGGACGTTGGGAATAGTAGTGGCAGGTGCTGCTGCTTTCTCGGCCTTTGAAGCCCATGTGGTTAATGTGACGGCGACTATAGAAAACGCCACCAACATTAGCACCACTGCCTTAACCTATGGCACGGTTTTTCCTGAAGAGTGGTTGCATCAGTTTGTGACTTTGGATTTGTCCAGTTCTTTTCTGGCTGAAGACAATGTTACAGGCCTTGACTACCACATTCGGCAAAAGCCAAAGTGTTCCGACGGCGAAGGCCACTACGAAGCAGTTGTAGATGTTTTGAATCAAGATGGCAAACCGGTTTCTTTTGCCTGTCCGGACAATGGCTTTACCATGTTGCCTCTGCTGTGTCCGTTTTTGTCCAAGCATCCGGTTAGCACACAAACTGATCCAATCCAAAACGACGGCAGTTTAGACTCTTTCCACGGGCCAACCTCAACTCCGGACTGGACTCCAGCAGTAGCCGCGAGTCTACAAGTTGAAGGCCATCTGGTAAAACAAACTGACCCGTCTGACACCTGGGACATAGACTTGCATGTGCCGTGCTTTGCCGGCCAGTGCGCCCAGGACAATATGGTTCCTCCGGCTTACCAAATTGACCCGCACTTAAACCACGCGCAATTTGGTTGCGACTTGTGGTATGAAGTTTCCGGCGTTAATCGTCCCACAACAACCCCTCAGTTACCTCTATAAAGTTAATCCTTCACGAATCCAGCCCTTTTTAAAAGGGCTGGGGGGTGAGGGATGAATTAAGTATTCAAAAATTACATCATTAACTTGTGGTTTTAAATTTATTTAAAACCACAATAAAAATTTTATGACTAAAACTAGAATGAGAGTAGATGGCATTACGTTTAGGGCCAGGCCAAGTCAGGCCCAGGGCAGAAAAGCTCGTTCTGCGTTTGTTCGTTTGGCAAAGCGACAGACCGGAAGTTTGCTTGCCCGGCTCAAATTTTTCCTGGCTAAAAAATGGCTGTATCGCATCACGCTTGGGACTTCAACCTTAGTTGCCGTAATTGCCGGCGCCGCGGCTTTTAGCGCCTTTGAAGCCCACGTCATTAACGTGACCGCGCGCATAGAAAACGCCTTGTCAGTCGAAACCGGAGTCCTGGAGTTTGAAGAGGTGTTTCCCCAGGAGTATTTGACTAAAGATTTGCAAATTACTCTGTCGCAGTCGTTTAAAGACGCGGCCAAGGCGGACGATGTGGAATATGTCATTAAGCAAAAGCCTAAAGTCAAGCAGCCGTGCTTGCAGGACTGCCCGCAGGATCCCAATGACAACCCGGTGCCCGGCGACCCTTACGCAGTTATTAACCTGCCGGGGTCAGCCGGCTCTGCCCCCTTTAGCGGACCGGCCTGGCAGTTCTGTGAAGAGCGCCTGCCGGAAAATGCGCCGTACGGACCGTATGATCCCAGCAGCATCTATTGGAAATATTGCTACATCCCGTTGGCTAATTATCTTTCCAAACATAAAACATCTGACGAAAAAAATAATGGTCTACTGACAGACGGCCCTAATTTTGACAAAGAAATTGACGCTTTCCATTATGCCTACCAGTGGAATAACGGCACCAGCAGCTTAGTCAGCAGCGCCATTGCCCGCGGCAAACTGCAAAAATCAGCGCAGGACGTGGAAGACACCTGGATTATAGATTTAGCCGTGCCCTGCTTTAAAGGTTTCTGCGCCCAGGATTGGGAGAAGTTCGTGCATTCCAAAAATCCCCAGGCTGACCCGAACGCTTTTGTCCTGCCCAAAGAGCTCGAGCATAAAATGTTCGGCACGGACTTGTGGGTAGAAGTTACCGAAGTCAGCCGCACTGACCATCATGAAGACTTGACCTGTGAACCGGGTAAAGCTGTCAGCCAAGTTGTGGCCAGTTACCATGCTACCAATCCGGCTAATTATGATAATGTGGTTGACGACGTGGTTAATCCCACCGCGGGTGATGCTCCAGACCACCTCTGGGTGGCCTTTCAAGGAAGTGACTCCATGATTTGGGATATGGGCACATCCACTCCTCATGTCTGGTTGGTGCCGGGCATTGACCACGACATTGTGCCTGCCGAAGGCATTGAAACGCTAATTTATGGCAGCAACGCGACTTCAGGCCCCTGGACTTTGGGCACTCGCAGCCATAGCTATACTGACGGTCCGAGCAACTGGGTTTCAGACGATGTGACTAATTTGTGGACGTTTAATACCGCATATCGTTACATTAAAGCTATTCCTGGCAAGGCTAATGGGCCAGATGCTTTAGCCCAAGGCGTTTTGCAAAGTAATGACACGGAAATTGACGCAGTCTGCGCCAACAAAGTTGGCAATGATATGACTGTAACTCAAAGCCCGCCAACAGGACTGGTTGCTCATTATAAATTAGACGAAAATTCCGGCAGCACAGCTACTGATTCCTCCGGCAACGGACTTAATGGTAACCTGGTAAATTCTCCCGCCTGGACACCTGCCGGCGGTCATTTAAGCGGCGCTTTGTCTTTTAACGGAGTTGACCAGCTGGTAGAATTAGGTAACCCGGCTGCCTTGAATTTTGGCAACAATTCTTTTTCCTATTCTTTGTGGGTAAATGTGCCAAGCAGCGCGACCTCTTATGACATGCCGATTTCCAAAGGTGGCTGGAGTGCTTCTGCGGGTGGCTATGATATGGAGCTGGGTACAGGTGGCTGGTTGGCTTGTATTTCTGACACCAGCAATATTGCCTGCCCCGCCTTTGGCAATGAGGTTTTAAACCAGTGGATGTTACTGACAGTGGTGGTGGACAGAGGCGCAAATGTTGTAAAAACTTACGAAAACGGCGCTTTAACGGAGATAATAGGCATTGCAGGCTTTGGTTCAGTTTCCAATGGAATTTCAGCGCACTTAGGTAAAGGCACGCATGCCTTTAAGGGACTTTTAGACGACGTGAGAATTTATAATCATGCTTTAACCGACAACGAAATTTTTAACATTTATAGTGGACTGTAATATTAATTTATGGAACCAATTCAACTGGGAGACCAACAGACAAAACCAAAAAAATCTAAGTTAAAAATTATTATTTGGGTAATTGTTGTCATAGTGTTAATTTTTGTGGTGGTGCAGTATCTAAACGCTGCTAAATACGAAGCTTTGGTGCAGGTAGTTAATAGCGACAAGATAGGCGTAAACCCCACCGGCGAGCGACTTGATTTTGGAGATTTACCTCATGACAAAAGCGCGGTCAGAAGCGTAATTCTGCAAAGTCAGGGTAACACAGGGGCGTATGTCATGGTTTTTAAGACCGGAGACATTTCGGACTTAATGAAAGTCAGCCGAAATTATTTTACTCTTAAACCCCATACTACGGAAAAACTGGAAATTTCGGTTTACGTTCCCAATTCCGCGGAGTTTAGGTACTATAAGGGTAAAGTAATGATTTTCCAGATACCGAAGGTATGGTAAAATTAATTTCAAATTACAAATATCAAATTTCAAATGAAAACTTAATGTTATAGACAAAAATAATTTAAGTATTTAAACTTTGATATTTATAGAACTTACGCGCTTAGCGGTCTTAGGAGGGAAAAAATATCCTTCGACTTTATGGAGAAGATATTTTTCCCCTCATTTATGAGCCAAATGATAGGTTCTCCACAAGGTCGAACACTATTATTTGGCTACTGCGTAAGTCCTAATTTAATTGAAATTTGTAATTTGATATTTGACATTCAGTTATGCTTAAGAGGATAACAATCAATTTAGTCAAAATTATTCTCTATCTTGCCTTTGTCGCTTTAGCCGTTTACTATACCCCTAAAGTTTTATCGAAAGTTTTGCATACCCAATATCCGCTCGCAACCATTACATCGGGTTCCATGTGGCCGGTATTAAAAACCAACGATTTAATACTCATGAAAGGCATTAGTGGCAGTCAGGCTGAGGTCGGGCAAATCATTATTTATAAAAACAGCAAAGGCTTTACCATTCACCGGTTAATTCGAAGACAAGGCGAAAAGTTAATTACCAAAGGCGACGCAAATAATGTGGAAGACACGCCGATTACCGAAGCCGACGTGGTTGGGCGCGCAGTATACATAGGCAAAAGCCCTTTCCGTATTCCTTATTTGGGCGCAGTAGCCAAAAATTTGGGTCCGCAGATTCAAAATTTAGAACAGAAGATTGAAAAATAATGAAAGCATTCAAGGCTCTCAAACACAGGCTCAAAATGGCCAAGCCTCAAAAACAGGCCAGCTTTAATGCTGGCAAAAAGCCGCTCAAGATTAGGCCTGTAGCAATATCTAGCCAGACGGTTTCAGAGCTGGGTTTACTTTGGGATAAAAAATCCGCGCGTTTGCCTTTTTGGGCTAGGTTAAGTTTTAATTCGCTCAAGTTTACCGCTGCACTTATAGTGGGCGCGTTGTTGTCAGTGCCTATGTTGAACGCTTTTGAAGCCCGCATGATTGGCGTGACTGCCAGAATTATGCCCCCGCCCTGCGACGAGAGTTTAAAGGAAGCCGAAGGCTGCCAGCAAAACAATCAAGAAAATAATCAAGAAGCTGAATTAGACATTCTGCCTAAAGTGCTGGGAGCAGAAACTCAAGACAGTGGCACTTCTACTTCTACCAGCACTTTAGAAACTCTGCCTGAACAGACAGACGACTCCACTACGACTTCGGAAACTGACACGTCCACGCCGCCAAGTGAAGTTGACAATGGGGAGGAAGGCAATGGTGACGCTTCTTCTACCGATGAATCGATCCCGCCGGCAGATGAGCAAACCCAAGGCAGCCAAAATAACAATCAGCCGCCGCAGCCAGACCCGCCGCCTATACAGGATGCTGCTCCGACCACAGACGCCCCGGCAAATAATTAGTTTTTATGGATTTTTTACCCCATCAAAAAAAATTTAAAAAAAAATTTGCGTTGGTGGCGCTGACAGCGGTTTTGGTTTTTGCCGGCAGCTTGCTGCAGCAACAAATCTTAAAGGTCAAAGCTGACGTAGTGGTGCTTTTAGTCAGCAATACCGCGCAAGCTTTTGGCAAAATCTTTCCCGGACAAGTTTTGAGCAAAACTTATACGGTGCAGCTGGATAATTCCGCGGCAAGTTCCACCTACCAGACACTGCTTCAGCCGATTGCCGGGGAGGAAAATTTGTGTCCCTTTTTGCACGTAAGCAACCTTGACACTCCGGTTGAGGCTGACACTTTGACCAGCGCGCATTTAACTTCGGGCAGTGATTCGTTAGACAGTTGGCAAGTGCAACTGGATGTGCCGGGCATTGCCGGCCAGGTTGCGCCTGACGGTAACGGCGGCATTGTGGTGAGTAACGGCGGCCATAGCTGCCGCATTACCATAACTACAGATTTAGCTTTGGCAGACTCTGGCGGGTGCCAGGGCCTGGATTGCGAGGCAGGAGCAGCAGCACCGGCTATTGTAAATGGGGGTACAGGCGGCGGGGGAAACACTGGCGGTGGTTCTTCAAATAGCCTGCTTGGCAACACAACCGGCGGAGGGGGAGGCGCTATTGGTGGAGGAGGCAGTGGCAGCGGGGGTAGTAATTCTAGCAGTCTGCCATTAGATCAAGGCTCGGTGGCCGGCGCTTTTACATTCCTGCCTTCCAACAATACCAATAGTGCTCCTGGCGAAGTTTTGGGCGTTAGCGAGTTGCCCAGAACCGGGGCCTTTGATTTTTATTTGATTGTGTTTGTATTTTTGGTCAGCGCGGCAATAATTTTTGTTGGGCGCAAAAAATTTTTGAATAAGCAAAACCCTTGAAAGTTGCCGTAAAAAAAATTCTATTATTTTTGGGGATTTTCGCGTTTTTATTTGTGGTTGTTAACTGGCAATATTTTTGGCAGAATTTGCGCTATTCTTTTGTTAAAAACCCGGGGACAACGGCTTTATCAGCTTCTTCAACCGCAGAGCCTGATATGCTAATTATTGACAGTCTGGGTATTAAAGCGCCAATTATTTATGTGAGCGAAAAGGGCGAGCCGGTCTATCAGGAGGCTTTAAAAAACGGCGTGGTACATTTTCCGGGTACAGCCGAAGTCGGCCAATTGGGTAATGTTTATATTTTTGGCCATTCCTCCGACTATTTTTGGAGCCAGGGCAAATACAAGACTGTGTTTGCGCTTTTGCCGCGTATAAAAAAGGGCGCGGAAATTTGGGTGAGTGATGCTAAAGGTGTTCAATTTAAGTATATCGTTACTGACTCTTTTGTGGCTTCGGCTAATGACGTAAAGTTCCTTGACCAGCAGGGCAATACAAAAAAATTGCTAACCCTGCAAACCTCCTGGCCCATTGGCACAGCCTTAAAGCGCTGGATTGTCAGGGCGGAAATAAAATAATGTATGAAAAAAATAAAGGAATATTTTAACAACACGATGTAGAACACTTTATAAAGTTTTCAGGCAAATAAAAACGAAGCGGACTCATATAGAATCCGCTTCACGTTTAGTAGTGTCATTGTACCAGATTATTAACATTTGTCACATGTCAAATATATGAAAAAGCCCTTGAAAATCGTTAAATTTAAAAATGGAGACCAAGAACGCCAATTTTGGTCCAAAATAGATTTAAGCGACTATTTAGAGCCAAGCGATTTAGTTGATGTTTCATTTCTAAACCTTAAGCCCAGCACGCGCTCTATTTCTTTGCGCTTGCCGGAATATGTTATTGCTCGCACCAAAGAGAAAGCCAATGCCCTGGATATCCCATACCAAGCTTTAATGAAGCAATACATTGCCAAAGGCTCTTTTAACGAGTAAATATTTTAGCAGCTTATCCAAAAGTGGAAGTAAAAGCCTCAAAGCCGGCTTGGGGGATGGTAATTTCTATTTCATGTTCGCTGTATTGGCCTGAGTTTGATTAGATAAGTATGGAAGTGATAAACTATTGAATATGAAACAGAAAATTTATTGCTATGTTGATGAGACAGGGCAGGATACTAAGGGGGAGTTCTTTTTGGTGTCTGTTGTTTTAAAAGACAAGGAACAGCTTGCTAAGCTACAACGGAAGCTCGAGAAAGTCGAGCAAAGCAGCGGTAAGAATTTGGTTAAATGGTTTAAGGCGACTTTCCCGGTTAGGCAAGCCTACCTATCAGAGCTGCTGAAAATTAAAGAGCTCCAAGACGCGATTTATTATTCGAATTACCACAACACGACGGAATATACGGCTCTGATGGCATTAGCAATTGCAAAGTCGATTTTATCTAAAACTACTCCGAATGCCGATTATACAGCAACAATAATTATTGATGCTTTAAACGATGCAGAAAATGAACGCATCAGGCAGGAACTAAAAAAGCTCGCCATCCATTACCGGAAAATTAGGGGAATGAAAGACGAGCAAGATGCGATGTTAAGGCTTGCAGATTGTATGGCCGGATTTTTGAGAGATTATATTGAAAATCAGAGGTATGCTAAAAAGCTTATGCCCCAGTTCTTTGAGGCCAAAATGGTTAAAGAAATTTAAAAACCGAGCTGTCAATGGCTCGGCAACCCAACATTGTTAAGAGGTTGGCTGACTCTATTCCGATTAAGGAAAGCCTCCCGAAAGGGAAAGTTTTTGAGTATCTTAATACTAGCAAATAGCGAACGTTTGTCAAGTAAAAATCAACTATATGAAATTTAACACTTAGGTAAATATCTACGGACGCACTTTTTTCTATTATCCAAAAGTAAACGCAAAAGCCTCAAAGCTGGGTTGGGGAATTCCGGTGTCTATCTGTATTCTCTTTGTAATTTTGGAATCAAAGGTTTGAATCTAAAAGAGCGGTTTAAAAAATATGACGCCGGTTCATCTTTTATTTTGCAAAAAAATTAAGCTGACAATTTTGGCAAGATTAATCACAATTAGTCCGGTTAAGAGCCAGTAGTCAATTTTATGCAAGACAAACATTTGGTACAGCACGCCTAAAGAGAGTATGATTAAGC
>JAHFJK010000099.1 GCA_023245915.1 Candidatus Doudnabacteria bacterium
TTGAAGAGACATAAAAAGCAATCCATTATTATTAACTGCAATCCGGAAACAGTGTCGACAGATTATGATATATCTGACAGATTATATTTTGAGAATCTTTCCTTTGAAACTGTGGCTGATATTTATGAGTTTGAAAGCGCGCATTCGCTAATTGTTTCTGTTGGTGGGCAAAGGCCAAACAATTTAGCCAAAAAACTTTCTAAAGCCGGTTTTAAACTTTTAGGAACTTCTGCCAATGACATTGACCGCGCAGAAGATCGTAATAAATTTTCAGCGTTGCTGGACAAATTAAACATTGCACAACCCAAGTGGGAAAGTTTTTCCAATATTAGCGATGCCGAAAAATTTGCCCAAAAGGCGGGCTATCCGGTTTTGGTCCGGCCTTCTTATGTGCTTTCGGGCAGCGCGATGAGTGTATGCTACAACCAAAATCAGCTAAAAGATTTTGTCAGCAAAGCCGCAGGTTTAGGGCCTGAACATGCCGTGACTATTTCTAAATACGTGGAAAACGCCAAAGAACTCGAGTTTGACGCAGTGGCGCAAAAAGGGCGACTGATTATTTACGCAATATCAGAGCATGTGGAAAATGCGGGCGTTCACAGTGGTGACGCGACCATTGTTTATCCTACCCAAAGAATTTATGCCTCAACAGAATTCCAGCTAGAGCAGATTGCCAAAAAAATCGCGAGGGAGCTAAAAGTTACCGGGCCTTTTAACATTCAATTTTTAGTCAAAGATAATCGTCCGTCGGTTATTGAAGTTAACTTGCGGGCTAGCAGGACCTTTCCGCTCCTGTCAAAAGCCTTAGACGCCAACTTTCCAGAAATGGCCGTGGACGCGTTTTTTGGCCAGGCTAAAAAATATGACTACGAATATCCTGCAAGAGTGGTGGTAAAAAGTCCCCAGTTTTCTTTTGCCCGTCTGTCGGGGGCGGACCCTGTATTACGGGTAGAGATGGCGTCCACCGGAGAAGTGGCAGCTTTTGGGAAAACTTATGACGAGGCACTTTTAAAGTCAATTTTATCTGCCAATACCTTTGATTTTGAAAAAAAGAGCGTGCTTTTGTCTTTAGGTGGAGAAATTAATAAAGTCAAATTTTTGGAAGCAGCAAACATTTTGTCGCATCTTAAATATAAAATTTTTGCCACCGACACCACAGCCCAGTTTTTAAAGCAGCAGGGCATTGAATGTTCCGCAGTCAAGAAAGCTTCAGAAAGTTCTCCCAATGTTTTGGACATTATACAGAGCAAGCAAGTGGCCTTTGTGGTAAACTTAAGCCAGCCGCCAAGCCGGATTGAAGAAAGCCGCGCCAAGCGTCATATTACCGACGGGTTCAGAATTCGGCGCGCTGTGGTAGATAATCAGATCCCTTTATTTACGGACTTACATCTCTCTCGCGCGTTTATTAAAGCATTGGCTAATTATGGATTGAAAGATTTGGAGATAAAGTCATACGCGGAATATTTCATAGATTAATACTCTACGGAGTACGGATTGGTACGGAACTACGGAAGTAGTTTTCCGTATATCCGTAAAGTACCCGTACTCCGTAGAATAATTGTATGCCACATATCCTGACCGGCAAGCAATTTGCCGACAAAAAATTATTAGACAAAATTTTTGCCAAGGCTGCTGAATTGGAAAAAGCCGATGGCGGCAAGGGCATGCCAAAGTTGCTTGCCGGCAAAATCATCGCTACTTTGTTTTATGAACCCAGCACGCGTACGCGACTGTCTTTTGAATCCGCGGCTTTAAAATTGGGCGGACAAATCATTTCCATTGCTGACGCTAAAACTTCATCTGCTTCCAAAGGAGAAAGCTTGTTAGACGCCATAAAAGTTATCTCGGGTTACTGCGATGCAATTGTATTGAGGCATTCAGAAAATAATTCCGCTGAAGAAGCTGTCAAAACATCACTTGTTCCTGTAATTAATGCGGGTGATGGTTTTAACCAACACCCAACACAGGCGCTTTTAGACCTTTACACCATCCAAAAAGAATTGGGCAAAATCGACGGCTTAAAGATTGCTTTTATGTCCGATTTCAGATACCAGAGAAATATCCATTCTTTAGTGCCCATGCTTAGTAGCTTTAGTAATCTAAAATTATACTTAGTTGGCCCCAAAGCATTGGCTTTGCCCAAAGAATTTAAAGAACAATTAAAAGCGTCCGGGGTGGAATTTGAAGAATTAGACAGCGTCGATTCAATTTTGGGAGAAGTAGATGTTTTGTATGTGACAAGAGTTTTTAAAGAAAGGTTTAGTGATGAAGCGGAATATGAGAAATTAAAAAAAAGTTTTTTTGTTGGCACAAACACGGTTAGCAGGATGAAAGCACAATCCATAGTCCTGCACGTAATGCCAAGAGTTTATGAAATTGACCCGGCTGTAGATTCCGACCCGCGCGCAGCTTATTTCCGTCAAACAAAAAACGGCCTTTATATTCGTGCCGCTTTGTTGCTTTATGCATTAGACTTATAGTTGGCTAATCGTTTAGGCTAAGTAAAATTTAAAAAAATCAAGTTGTCAATAATAACATGGATATCCATGTTATTATTGACAATAGATACAATGTACGCATTTATAAGATTCTAAATAAGCTTTAATTTTTTAAAGAAGTTTCTAGCGTTGACTTCGTCTTCTGGGTCAAGGAAGTCAACTTTCAACGTGGTCACGTATTTGCTCAGTCCGTAATGTTCAGCAATAAAAGCAATCTCATTACGAGGATCAAATGGATGAATCCATACCGAACGCTGTAGGGTCTTAAGCCCAATTGATTTGACTTTGTCTCTAAACAGGTCCGCTTGACTCCTAAGATCCGTGGGTATGTCGGAAAGTACCAGCCACCACTTGTCATCCCACTTAGGCGATTGAGGGATGGCTAGACTCTCAAAGTTTAATTGTAAAAGTTTTTTTCTTCCTTTTGC
>JAHFJK010000004.1:0-1208 GCA_023245915.1 Candidatus Doudnabacteria bacterium
ACAAATTCTTTACTGAATACCAGAGACTATTGGAACAAACCAAAAGCCTCCAAACTACGGTTTCCCAACTGGCCTAAACAGCCAGTTTTTTTATGGCTATGAGGCCCAGTGGGCAGTTACGTGAAACATTTCCTTCAAAAACTGCTTTACCGTCTAGAAATATATGGATTGTGACTGGTTCAGGCAACGAATGCTCAACATAGAATGAAATTTGGTTATAATGATAAATTAAACCAACTATCAAAAAAGCAATTATGAATAATGTGGAAAGTGCCTTTGTTTGAGTTTTCACTGATGTATTATACTATATTTTTTTGTTCTCTAAGGAACGGTCAAACCTTTTCAAGTCTCACCGGTCGAACCAGTGGTTTACCCTCTGGGAGATCAATTATTTTTGAAAAAATTCTTTTCCCTTCATTGATAAATCCTTTTCCTTTTCGCCCAAAAAGCCCTTTCAAATCCTAGCCGAGCGGCGCGTTCCGCGCCGCGAGGTTGAGCTTTCTCGCTTGCAAAATTCCAATTGGCGGAGAGGGGGGGATTCGAACCCCCGAAAGGATTTGACTCCTTTACCGGTTTAGCAAACCAGCGCACTAGGCCTCTATGCGACCTCTCCATGCTTATAAAGCTTCATATTTGTTTTTTAAAAGTTCCTTTTGTTGCCCAGTTTTTAAAAACATTTCTCTTTTAAAAGCTTCGCTTCTCGTGATAAATTCCTCATACCCCATCAGCTTCCACGGACAATATCCTTTAGTTGACCTAACATGACCCTGATTATGCTTTTTAATCCTTATATCAAGATTTTGGCATGAACCTATATATAAATCCTGATTCTTCAAACTTTTTAAAAAGTACACATAATACATATAAGCAATTGAAGTTTAGTCTCCCTACGGTCATCCCTACGGGAGATGTCCCGAAGGGACAGAGATCCCCCGAAGGGGGACAAGCCAGCGCACTAGGCCTCTATGCGACCTCTCCTCGTCGTCCGCCTTGGGCGGACTCCTTTTCCTCAAAAACGCTTGATTGATTCAATGTTCGTTTTTTGAGGATGAATTTTCAAACTCTTTTTTCTATTTGATTATACACTGTAGATCGGTGCTTAATCATTAGAATTTTAATTGTCATTTTTTCAATTCTAAAAATAACCCGGTAATCGCCAACCCGGAGTTTGCGATAGCCTTTCAGCGACCGTCTTAATGGTTTCCCGT
>JAHFJK010000004.1:1218-12138 GCA_023245915.1 Candidatus Doudnabacteria bacterium
TATCGTCTTTGACGACAAGATAATGGTATATAATTTTAAACATTATTTCCAGGCTTTGGCGTGGCTTATGAAGCGCGCGGTTTTGCTATCCCTTGATTGGGCAAGTTTATCCCAGACCTGGTCTTCTTCCATTTCCAGCGCCATTTCCAGCAAATGGGCCGCTTTAGTAGCCTCAGGTAAACGGTCACGATGAGCTAATTTGACCAATCCCTGTCTGACGTGGTCCGAAAGACTTATATTAATTCTTGTTTTGATTGCAGGCATATTTGAAGTGTATCAAAAGTGTATCACCTGTGTCAAGATTGAAAATTTTGATGAAAATTTTGAAGGCTTGAGGTTTTTTATTTTGTTAAGCTTGATCTATGCTATAATCTTATAGATGTTGAAACAAGGGGTTAAAGAATTCTTAGTGTTTGGTTTAAAACAAGCCCGGGCAAGTATGTTTGCCGGAGCTTTTTTATTTTTGCTTATTATAAGTCATTATTGGAACTTGGCTTTCATTTCCCGTCCCGACTTTTTATTCCTCGCCGCAGTATTAATTCAGCTATTAATGGTAGCTTTCAAACTGGAAACAATTGATGAAGCAAAAACCATTGCTTTATTCCATATTATTGGTTTAGTTTTGGAATTTTACAAAACCAGTTCTTTGGTGGGATCCTGGAGATATCCGGAACTAGGGAGTTTACATATTGCGGGAGTGCCGCTTTACAGTGGTTTTATGTACGCCTCCATTGGCAGTTACATGGCGCAATCGTGGAAGGTGATGAAATTAAAACTTATTAATGAGCCGTCTTATGCTGTTTCTTTGGTACTGGCGATTTTAATTTATCTCAATTTTTTCACTAACCATTTTTTGCCGGATTTCCGTTTATTTTTATATGTGGAGGTGTTGATTGTTTTTTGGAAAACCAAAGTTGAATTCCAGGTTTTAGAAGGCAAAATAAGAAGGCTGCCTTTGGTACTTTCGTTTGTTTTAATTGCCTGCTTTGTCTGGATAGCAGAAAACATTGGCACCTTTGTTAATGCCTGGCAGTATCCATACCAAATTTCCATTTGGTCAGCAGTTTCGCTTCATAAGGTAAGTTCTTGGTCATTGTTAGTCATAATTAGTTTTCTGTTGATTGCCTACTTAAAGCATATAAAAGCTGGCCATTCCAAGATTTCCAAATTAATCTCTAGCGACAGTTAAACAAATAACTTTCGTCGCGCCGTTGCGTTTTAAAACTTTGGCGGCTTCTTGAAGGGTGGCGCCGGTGGTGGTGACGTCGTCGACGAGGATGAAATTATTATTTAAGATGTAAGATTTAGGATTTAAGATTTTAGAGGAAAGGGTGAAGGCGCTGTTGATATTTTGCAATCTTTCTGCTTTTTTTAAATCTTTTTGGGTTTTGGTGAGTTTGCGTCTTTGCAGAACATCTGCAACCGGCAGATTTAATTCCGTAGATAAACTTTGGCACAAAATCTCTGCTTGATTAAAGCCGCGCCAGCGTTTGCGGGAGGGATGTAGGGGGATAGGAGTTAGGAAGTAGGAATTAGGAGATAGCAAATTAGGAAAATTGTTATTTATTTTTTCTGCAACCATTGTTGCTAAAGTTTTGTAGATGTCTTTTAGGAAAAAATATTTTCCGGCAATTAGAATTTTAGAAACTTTCTTATCATGATAGTCGTAAAAGCTTATGAGTCCATCTGCCATATGCGGGGTTTGGCAGGAAGGATGAGTTAAACCAAAAGGGCTGGGTTTTTGGCAGGCTATGCAACGCTGATGTTCCAGCTTTGTAAGAAGCGATTTACAATTAACGCACAAAAAATCCCCTTCCTTGCCGCAGGACAGGCAAGTTATTGGGAAGAGGGTGTCGAGGATGAAAGTTTTGATATCAGCAAATGCGGGCTTGATGAGGGTTTGGTACATGCAACTATATTAACAGCTAATAATGGATTCCGGCTAGCCCTCGCCTTAATAAGGCCTTAGGCGCTCGTGGCTGCCGGAATGACATAAAAAACATGAAAAGCTCAACCGTCCCGTACCTTAATCGCTTCGCGATTAGCTACGGGATAAATCGGTTGAGCCTTTCAAAAAAGATGGAAATGTCATTCCGAGTGAGTGCAACGAACGAGGAATCCCTTAAGCTTAATCATTAGTAAAAGTTAAGGGATCCCTCACTTCGTTTGGGATGACATGGATTTAGATAACAACCTTCTGCTTCGTTAACTGTCGGATAAATAAAAAAAGAAAAATATCTTCTCCACTGGGGTCGAAGAATATTTTTTTTGACTAGGCAGGAACAGGCAGTTTTTCTTCCTTATGCAAAGTAAAGACAATCTTGTCAGTTTTTATATCTGCGGAAATCAAGGCGCCTTGCAAAGCTTTGCCGGCAATGATTTTTTCCGCTAGGGGATCTTCCAGCATCTCTTGGATGTTTTTGCGCACAAAACGCGCGCCCTGGGCTGGGTCAAAACTTTTTTCCGAAATAAATTTTATAACCGCGGGGCTAACCTTAAGCTGGAAATTTTGTTCCAGTAACCGCGACTGCAACAGTGAAAGCTGGAGTTGGGTAATTTTTTTCAGCTCATTAAAACCCAAAGGTTTAAAGACAATAATTTTATCTACCCTGTTTAAAAATTCCGGCCTAAAAGACTGTTTTAATTCTTCCAGTACATGCTCTTTTACGTGTTCGTATTCTTTTTCTAATTTTGTCTTTTCATCCACCTCTTCAGACCTGTCAGCAAAACCAATTTTTGCGGCCTGATTGGAAAGTTCCTGTATGCCCAAATTGGAAGTCATAATGACTATGGTGTTGCGGAAGCTGACTTTTTTGCCCTCGGCGTCAGTTAACTGGCCATCTTCTAAGATCTGCAAAAAAATATTAAATACGTCCGGGTTGGCTTTTTCAATTTCGTCAAACAAAACTACGGCGTAAGGTTTGCGCCTGACAGCTTCGGTTAAGCGGCCGCCTTCGCCATAGCCCACGTAGCCGGCCGGGGCTCCAATCAACCGAGCCACATTGTGGCGCTCCATCAATTCCGACATGTCAATTCTAATAAGCGCGTCCTCGTCTTCAAAAACTTCGCTGGCAAGGGCTTTGGCAGTTTCAGTTTTGCCCACGCCTGTGGGGCCTAAAAATACGAACGAACCTAAAGGACGGTTTGGATCGGCCAAACCCGCGCGGCTTCGGCGAATAGCGCGGCTGATTTCTTCCACGGCTTCATCCTGCCCGACAATTTTTGCGCGCAAAGTTTTTTCCAGGTTGACTAATTTGCCAATGTCGGTTTTGGCCAGTTTATGCAGAGGAATTTTGGTCATCATGGAAACAGTGTGGGCTATGTCTTCGGAAGAAATTACGTGGGTAGGGGTTTTTTCTTCAGCCGCCAAACTTTTGCTTAACTGTTCTTTTTGCTTAAGGAGTTTTTCTTCCTGCGCGCGCAAGTGCAGAGCAGTGGTAAAATCCTGGCCTAACACCGCCTTGGTTTTTTCCTCTTCCAAAGCCGCCAGATCGCTTTCGATTTTTTTGGTGGCGCGCAAAAGTTTGCTGTTGGAATTAATGCTGCGCAAAAACGCGGCGGTTTCATCTATTAAATCCACAGCTTTGTCAGGCAAAAAGCGGTCCATAATGTAGCGGGAAGACAAATCCACAGCCGATTTTATGGCTTCGTCTGTAATAGTTACATTATGATGTTTTTCGTAGTTCGGCCTAAGGCCCTGCAAAATTTCCATGGTTTCTTCACGCGTGGGTTCTTCCACTAAAATTGGCTGGAAGCGTCTCTCCAAGGCCGCGTCTTTTTCTATATACTGTTTGTATTCGGACAAAGTGGTGGCGCCTATGGCGCGCAGTTCACCACGGGCAAGCGCGGGTTTTAAAATATTAGCCGCGTCCAAAGAGCCGGTCGTGGCGCCAGCGCCCACCATGGTGTGGAGTTCATCTATAAATAAAATTACGTTTTTGTCGTTTTTGACTTCGTTTATAATTTGCTTTAACCGGTTTTCAAATTCACCCCTGAACATTGAGCCCGCAACTATTAAGGCGAGATCTAGCGATAAAATTTTCTTATCGAGCAAAGAATCAGGAACCTCGCGTCGGGTTATAGCCAAAGCCAGGCCTTCCACAATCGCAGTTTTACCTACACCGGCTTCGCCAATAAGTATGGGGTTGTTTTTGGTGCGGCGGTTGAGAATGGAAATTAGCCGTTCAATTTCTATTTTTCGCCCCACAACCGGGTCAATTAAGCCGTTGACAGCTTTTTTAGTTAAATCCACAGTAAAATAATCCAAAACGCTGTTCTTTTTGGCTTCCGAGCCTTTTGGTCCTCCAACTCTGGGCTGTCCGTGCACATCTTCTGCCGGATGGGGCATTTCCGCGCCCGCGGGCATGTCCGGGAATTTGGAAATATTTTCAAACACACTAATTAAGTTGCGTTCAAGTTCGTTAATATCAATGCCTAATTTGGAAAGGATAACTTTGGCTTTGTTTTGAGGCACATTTAACAAACCGTACAAAAAATGCTCGGTGCCAATAAACTGGTAGCCGTATTGGCTGGCAATTATGGCGGACTTTTCAATAACAGATTTTAGATTTTCCGAAAGCACAGGCTTCCAAACGTTAACCGTGTTATTGCTGTTAACAAAAATCAGCTCCTGTTTAATAACTTCGGGATTGAGTTTAGTTTTGGTCAAGATTTCCGCGGCAAAAGAGCTTTTTTCACTGACCACGCCGAACAATAAATGCTCTGTGCCAATGTGGTCATGCTTAAGCTCTTCGCTGACTAATTGCGCCATAATAAGGGCGTTTTTTGCCCTGCTGGATAATCGTTCTAAAATGTAAGTGAAATTTGTCATAAGATGAAATGAACTAAAATGACAAAACGAGGGAAATGGGCAAAAATCAGAGTACAGTTATTTTTGTCAATCTTGTCATTTTTTTAATTTTTGTCATTTCTGTTATTATTATCTCATATATTTGAATTATAACCAAATTATCACTCTTGTCAAGAGAGTGATAGTCCGCAGATACACAGATAAAAATATATGACACAGATTCTTGTTGTCATTCCGGAATTTTTGACTGAAATAAACTAATAATCACCAGTCAAAAATATCCGGAATCCATGATTAAACAATTTCAGACATTAAAATGATAAGCCATTTTAAGAAGCAATCAAAAACCAAAGAGCCGGAGAATGTTGAAAAGGCTTATGAGTATGCCGTATTTTTGCTGTCGCTAAAATTACGCACCGTTGGAGAGGTTTTAAAAAAAATGCAAGGTCGGGGATATTCCAACAAAGTGATTGAAGAAGTTATTGAGCGTTTAAAATCACAAAAGTATTTGGATGACCAGAGGTATGCGGAAATTTATTTGGAAAATTTAAAAAAGTATAAAAATTTTGGCTTTTACGGCATAAAGAAAAAGTTTATGGAGAAAAAGCTGCCGTCAACTATTATTGAAAGCGTTTTGCAAAAAGGCCTGCCGCCTGAAGAAGAGGAAAAAATTGCCAGAAGGTTTTTAAAAAAGGAGGGTGTTGAGGTTAAAGTAAAATCAGGAGACGAAGAAGTTCAATATCGGACATACGATGAAGAATCAAACAAAACCAAACAAAAAACCGCGAACCGTTTGAAGTCGCGCGGGTTTAAGGGAGAGGTAATAGCAAAGTTAATTTTTTAAAACTTTTCATCTAATCTATAATCTGAAACTTTGTACAATTGTACAAAGTTTCAGATTAAAATTTTATGGAATTAGGTATCGGGAGATTGCAAAAAACGCTGAAGCTTTTAAAGCCAGGGGGTTAGGGGCAGGTTATTGCAAAGTTGGTGTTTTAATTTTCTTATTTTTCCATTATCTGAAATTTTTTACAAATGTAAGAATTTTCAGATAACGTTTGCAACTGCCCGAAACAAAAACTCGCCCAAAAATTGAGGGCGAGGGGGTTTAGGGGAGAGGTGATTAGTAAATTTTTGTTCTAAATGTAGTGCAGGCCCTCGGCCTGCACTACAGCTTGTCACAAATAGTTGGTTCCTACAAAAACGTCGTAAGCAAATTATCCCGTAAATATGAAAAAGAATTTGCCTGGCAACCGTCATTTTATGACCACGTGATTCCCAAAGACGAATCTTTGGACAAAATTCGGGAATACATTGTTAACAATCCTTTGAAATGGGAACTGGACAGAAATAATCCAGTTAATTTGTGGATGTAAAATACCGGATTAAAAAGCAGGCCGAGAGCCTGCACTACATTATCCGCCATTATTCAGCGCAGCCATCAGCGACCAATCAGCAATTTACAAATTCATCCCCCTTAATTTTTTAATCCTGTCCGCAATTGGCGGGTGGGTGTTAAAGAGGCCGGCGAACCAGCCCACACTGCCGTGGCCACCTTCTTTTAGCGGGTTAACAATATACAAATGCGCTGTGGCTTTGTTGGCGGCTTCTAATGGCTCTTGATCTTTATCAATCTTTTCCAGCGCACGGGCAAGGCCTTCGGGATATCTGGTCAACAAAGCCCCGGACGCATCGGCCAAATATTCTCTTTGCCTGGACACAGCTAATTTTATTAGGGTGGCGATAATGGGGGAAAGGATAGCTAAGATTAGGCCCACTATCGCAAGGATTGCTGCGAGTTGTCCGCCCTCGCTATTTTTTCTTCGGCCGCCAAAAAAAGAAGCTCTAAGCATCCAATCTGCAAGCAGGGTAACTGTGCCCACCAAAACTACGACCAAAGTCATTACCCGGATGTCGTAATTGCCAATATGAGAAAGCTCGTGGGAAATTACGCCTTCCAGTTCGGTTTTTTCCAGTTTTTGCAAAATGCCGGTCGTTACACAAACCACAGCGTGCTGCGGGTCGCGTCCGGTGGCAAAAGCGTTGGGAGCGGTGTCGTCGATAATATAAATTTTAGGCGTGGGCAGGCCCGCGGCAATACATAAATTTTCAACGATATTATAGAGTTGGGGATTCGCGCCGCGGTCAACTTCCTGCGCGCGCGACAGAGCCAATGTGATTGAATCGGAAAAATAGTATGAGATCAAGGATGAAAAAATTGAAAAGCCAACTGCAAAATATAAAATTTCGGGCGCGTTATAAGCTTGCGCGAATACAAATCCCAACAAAGAAATAACTACTAAAAAGCTGAATATGAGTATCCAGCTTTCACGCTTGTTTTTGTTGATGAGGTCGTATGTAAGCATTTTGTTTGTCCACTAATACACTAATAATCACGAATAACACTAATTAACTATCCTTTTGCTTATGATCCCATTTTTTGAGAACACGATTACTATTCCAAGTTTAATCTTATTGGATTTTAAATAGCCATATACCTGCCTTATATGTTGAGGGTATACTGCATTTGCAACCTTGAGTTCCAAAACTATTCTTGCGTTTCCTTTTTCAGCGAGAAAATCAATATAGTACCCGCCGATAGATTTGCCCGCCAGTATCAAGGGGGTCCATAGCTGCTCAGTCACCTTATACCCTAAATTTAAAAGCGCATTTTTATAACCTCGGTAATAGTATTTTTCCTGGTATCCGAATCCTAATTCGTTAAAAACCTTCATCGCCGCACCGACAAGTTCATAACCTTCATCCCGATATATCAGTTCGGCCATAAAAATTAGTGATATTAGTGTGTATTCGTGAATTAGTGGATAATTAAAATTCAACTTTCACTGGTTGGCCTTCCGGACCCTTTTCATCTATATCAAAGAACTCGCGCTTGGTAAACCCAAACATGGAAGCAAAAATGTTGCCCGGGAAGGTCTGGATTTTGGTATTGTAGTCGCGCACATTGCCGTTGTAAAAGCGGCGCGCGGCCTGGATTTTGTCTTCGGTGTCGGTTAAATCGTTTTGCAGCTGCAAGAAGTTCTGGTTGGCTTTAAGCTCCGGATAATTTTCCGCCACCGCGAACAAACTTTTGAGCGCGCCGGAGAGTTGGTTTTCGTCTTTCAGCCTTTCAGCCATAGATCCCGCTTGCATGGCCTGGCTTCTGGCCTGCGTAACCTTTTCAAACACGCCGGATTCGTGCGCAGCGTAACCTTTTACCGTGCTGACTAAATTGGGTATCAAATCATACCGTCTTTTTAATTGCACTTCTATGTCGCTCCAGGCTTCGTCTACCTGGTTCCGGCTTCTAATCAGAGAGTTAAAAAGCCCAATGGCCAAGAGGACTAAAACCCCCAAAACTATCCAAAATATTATCATATTTTTATTATTTTATTTAATTTTTCTAACGGTTTAATTATAGCACAATTGGGTTTGGCTGTTAAATTGCAAAAAAAGGCTTAGTTGATTATAATTTGACTAACTTGATGGAGGGCAAACATGCTGGTTAGGCACCAAGGCAAGGATGCCAAATTTCTTGGATGGAGCGACTGGGATGCGGAGTACTTTCTTTTTGTCCAACAGCAGCCGCATAATCAGCGACTGTATGTTTGGATTCTGCCTCAGGACGGCCAGCGGGAGCTTGTTCCTATCGTGGACCTTAGGGTCCAGCTTAAGGTCCAGACCATGGCGGAGGCGATGTCTGTGTGAAAACCAAACCTTGGGGGGATCAAGTAGTACCGGTCCTCCCTCAACCCCCACTATTATTTTATGCTTACTAAAGAAGAAGTTATAAAAATTGCGCAGTTGGCGCGAATAGAACTGTCGGAAACAGAAGTGGAAAAGTTTCAAAAAGACCTTTCCACGGTTTTGGATTATGTAGAAGAATTAAAAAAAGTTGATGTTACTGGACTGGAAGAAGTTTCGCAGGTTAGCGGATTGGTCAATGTGCAGAGAGAAGACAAAGTTGTTGATCACGGCAACCGCGAAGAAATTTTGTCCATAGCGCCGGAGACGAAGGATGGGTATTTCAAGGTGAAAGCGATACTGTAATGACATAATTGACATAATTGACATAATTGAACAAAAATATATCTGTTATTTAACATGCAACTAGAATATTTAGAACTAACAGAATTGCGCAAACTATTAGATCAAAAAAAAGTCTCGTCAGTGGAACTGACGAAGTATTTTTTGGAGCGCATTAAAAAATACGACAAGGAATTAAATTCTTTCATCACGGTTACGGAAAAAGAAGCTTTAGAGCAGGCGGCTGTTGCCGACGACTTTATTGCCAGTCCGGGTGAAAACCCGTTTTTGTGCGGAATCCCGTACGCGGCAAAGGATTTGTTTTGCACCAAAGGCGTACGCACCACTGCTGCCAGTAAAATTTTAGACAATTATATACCGCCTTACGATGCCACCACCATAAGTAAATTAAAAGAGCAAAAGGCAGTTTTGCTTGGCAAAACAAATCTTGACCAGTTCGCGCACGGAAGCAGCGGGGAAACTTCCGCTTACGGGCCGGCAAAAAATCCATGGGACAACAATAGGATGCCCGGAGGTTCTTCCAGTGGCTCAACAACCGCAGTTGGAGCAGGACTTGCGCCTTTTGCTTTGGCCACTGAAACCGGCGGCAGTATCCGTTTTCCTGCATCGGTTTCTGGAATCACAGGGTGGAAACCCACTTACGGCCGAGTTAGTCGATACGGTGTAATTGCTATGGGATCTTCTTTGGACAGCCCGGGAGTCATGGTTAATTCAGTAGTCGATGCGGCACAGATTGCAGAAATTATTGCGGGACACGATGAAAAAGATTCCACCACAGGCAGAAATGAAGTCCTAGCATACTCAAAAAATTTAAATTCAGATATTAAAGGTTTGAAAATTGGCATGCCAAAAGAATATTTCACCGACGGGATGGAAGCTGGCGCTAAACAAAAAGTTTTGAATGGCATAAAAGTTTTGGAAAACCTGGGAGCTAAGATAGTCGAGGTGAGTCTTCCCAATACGCGTTATGGTCAGATGGTTTATGCAATTATTGCGCCGAGCGAAATTTCTTCAAATTTAGCAAGATATGATGGTATTCGCTATGGTCATTCAACTTCAAAAGCCAAAAATTTGATGGAAGTTTATACCAAAAGCCGGGCTGAAGGTTTTGGCGACGAAGCTAAAAGAAGAATCATGACCGGCACTTACGTTTTATCAGCAGGCTATTATGATGCTTACTATAAAAGGGCGCAAAAGGTAAGGGGTTTAATAATTCGAGAGTTTGCTGAAGTTTTCAAACAGGTAGATGTCTTGGCTGCGGCTTCGACCCCGAGTGTTGCGCAAAAATTAGGACATGCGGCAGACGATCCTTTGTTCGGTTATATTGTTGACCAGCTCCACATTCCTTCATCGCTGGCTGGACTCACAGCCATGACATTTCCCTGCGGTTTTGCCCGGCCAACTGACGGCGAAACGCTTTCAATGGATGGACTTCCGGTAGGTCTTCAGATAATCGGGCCGCAGTGGGGAGAGCAGAAAGTTTTTAATGTTGGATTTGCTTATCAGCAGGTGACGGATTGGCATAAGAAACATCCGGCTTTGGAGTTTGGAGATTAGAGATTAGAAAAGTATGGAAAAAGATTTTAAAAGTTGGATAAGGCTTAAGGAAAAACTTGATAACATTGCTACTCAAGTGTTATTTAAGGAGCGGGAGATTTGGTGGTGCGCTTTAGGATGCAATGTCGGTCAGGAGGCGAATGGTAAAAATGAACAGTTTATTCGTCCAATTTTGGTTTTCAAAAAACTCACTCTAAATTCTTTCGTGGGCTTGCCTTTAACTACAAAAGTAAAAGAAGGTTCCTGGTACGTTCCAATAAGCCAAAGAGGTAGAGCCAGTCGCGTTATGATAAATCAGATTAGAATTTTTGACAGCAAAAGGCTTTATAACAAAATAGGAGCATTGGATTTTAATGATTGGACGAAAGTTAAACAAAGGTTTAAAGATTTTTACTGCGCATAAAAATACCCCCCGCGGGTTGCCCAGCGGGGGAACGTGGCTAATGCCAAATTAATAATATTATATACTAAATAATAAGTTTGTCAAGCAAAAAATACTTTTGGAT
>JAHFJK010000004.1:12148-21569 GCA_023245915.1 Candidatus Doudnabacteria bacterium
AACTGGTAAGCCACTCCAGTCTTAAACTAAATTTCTAAAAGTCTACTTATTGTTCTTAAGAGTCTACTTTTGGATTTTTCCTAACAGCAAAAAATACTCCCCCAGCCTTGTGGCTGGGGGAACGTGGAAAAATCCCAACAAGTAATATTACAATACCCGAAAAAATGATTATGTCAAGCGTTAATTTTAGTCTTATTTTTGACCAATTCGTCGAACAGAAAGTTTTTAATGTGGGCTACGGCTATCAGCAGGCTACGGATTGGCATAAGAAGCATCCAAATTTGGAGGTGGGAGGTTAGATATTGGAATTTGGAAAAGCATTAAAAGATTTTTAAGATATGTTTGAGAATAAAATTGGGCGAAGAGAATTTTTAAAATATGGCAAAGAAGCAGTCATAGCTGCGGGTCTTTTGGGAACAGGCTATCTTTTAAGCCCGTTTATTGAAAAAAGAGGAAAGTCAAATGAAGGACCGGTAAAAACAGCCGAGGTTTCAGGAGTAGAGAACCTTAAACCGGAAGAATTTTTAAAAAAGATAGAATGGGATTTGAAAGAACTTGACGATGATGTAGAAGAATATAAAGGGGAAGTGGAAGCGAATGAGCTTTATACTAAAAATTTGGTCTTGGGCAAGCAAAAAGCTGAAAACCCAAAAAGGAAGTTACAACAATTGCTAGACGTACAAAGAGTTCAGAATACATACACGCAATCTTTAGAAACAAATTCAAAAGAACTTTTTTTTGAAATTAGTAAAAAATTTACTGGTTTTAAAGCAGATGGAAGAGTTTCCGAAGAGCAACGACAAAGTCTATCAGAATTTGAAAATGAAAATTTTGAACCTACCCGAACTAAAATCTATCAAAATCTGCAAAGTATAAGAGGGACAACAAAAGAATTCGATAAGAATTTGGATACATTAAAGCCTTTACTTGAAAAGACCCCAAACAGCCCCGTTGAACAGCCAGCCAAACAAGCAACGAAAAAGAAAAATCCACGCGACATTGCTTAATTACCTAATTAAATACGTAATTTTTTAGAAAGTAGAATGAAAGAATTCGCAGCATCAACCAAATACAAACCCGTTATAGGTTTTGAAATCCACGTCCAGCTTGCCACCAAGAGCAAGATGTTCGGGCGCGCGGCGAATAATCCGGACCAAACCAAACCTAATATGGATATTGATGAGGTTAACACCGGGCAGCCAGGGACTTTGCCCGTGGCTAACAAAGAGGCGATTCGTTTGGCCGCGATGGTGGGGCTGGCTTTGAATTGCCGAATAGACGAATGGAGCAAGTTTGACCGTAAACACTATTTTTATCCGGACTTACCAAAAGGCTACCAGATTTCGCAGTATGACCAGCCAATTAGTAGAGGTGGGTGGTTGGAGGTTGGAGTTGGGAGTGATGGGCAGAAAAAGATCAAAAAAATTCATATTACTCGCGCGCATTTGGAAGAAGACGCTGGCAAAAATATTCACCCCGAAGGCTTGCCGTATTCGCTGGTAGATTATAATAGAGCAGGTGCGCCGCTTTTAGAAATTGTGACAGAGCCGGACATTGAGAGCGGGGAAGAAGCCCGAGCGTTTTTGCAGGAATTACGCAACATCATCCGTTATTTAGGCGCTTCGGAATGTGACATGGAAAAGGGGACTATGCGCTGCGAACCGAATATTTCCGTGCGCAAGCCAGGCGAAACATCTTTACCAAAATATAAAGTCGAAGTTAAGAATATTAATTCCTTTAAATTCGCGGAAGCAGCCATAAATTATGAAATCGACAGACAAACGGAAATTTTAAAAGAAGGTGCCACGCCCAAACAGGTAACTATGGGCTGGGATGAAAAAAATAACCGCACGGTTGAGCAACGGTCAAAAGAGGAAGCCAATGATTACCGTTATTTTCCCGATCCCGATTTACCGGTTTTGCAATTTACTAAAGAGTATTTGGACAAGTTACGGGCGGAAATGCCGGAGTTGCCGGCGCAAAAACGCCAAAGATTTTTGGGAGAATATGGTTTGCCATCATCCGATGTAGAAAATTTAATTAACTGGAAAGAGTTGGCGAATTATTTTGAAAGTGTGGTTAGTGAAATAGATGAGTGGATGGAGCAGGGAAAGAGATCCCTCGACTCGTCCCGCTCCGCGGGACTCGCTCGGGATGACAACGCTAGAAATAAATTAATTAAAAGTGCTGTCAATTGGTGCCTGGGAGATTTGTCGGCGATGCTGAATCAAAAGCAAATTAATCCACGTGATTGCGAAATAACGCCGGAAAATTTTGCTGAAATGTTGATGTTAATCCAGCAAGGAAAAATTTCCGGTAGCGCGGCCAAAACTGTCTTTAAGGTTATGTTTGAAAAGGGCGGGGAGCCGGACAATATTGTGCAGGATCTTGGACTTGAGCAGACTAATGATGAAGGAGCTATATCAGCAGCAATCGACAAAGTTATAGCTGCAAACGCTAAGGCCGTGGCTGATTATAAATCTGGCCAGGAAAAAAGTTTTGGGTTTTTGGTCGGGCAGGCCATGAAAGAGTTGAAGGGTAAGGGAAACCCGCAGATGATAAACGAAATTTTAAGAAAAAAGCTATCTTCTTAAAATGTCGTCCCGAGCGAAGCGAGGGATCTCATTTTTTAGGAAAAAGCTTTTGGGACACGAATAAGCAAGAATAAAAACGAACTTACATCAAAGAAAGCGCCGCCAAAAGTTCGCAGTTCTTTTGGCGGCGCTGTGGTTATCCATGGCCTTGCCTAAGAAAATCCCAGAAGGCACTTAAGTTTTCCTGGTCTTCTGGGCCGCATGATAAGAATTCTCCAGCGGCCGTTCGTAAGGCACTTTCGGAATCGTTTTTTTCTGTCAGCTCCACAAATTTTTCCCATGCCAGTTTTAGCTGGGTTTCCGCATCCATGATACCCCCTCCTTCTTAATTAAAGAATAGCATGAAAGTTTTGTGGATAAAAATGATTGAACGCCGCGCGAGTAAACTCGGCGGCGTTCGGGTGTGGCTAGTCCGTAATGCTCCCCGTTTCGTCTTCGGGTTGCTGACCTCGTCTTTGAGAGTAGAGGGTGGGTTTGGGATCTTTGAGCGCTGCAATCGCCTCATCGATCGTTTTTCTTTCCTCCGGTGTTCGGAAGTAATACTCAAGCATGTACTTGAGATAAGAAGTCGCTTCTTTTTCAGTTACATTTCCTCCTGTGTCGGTGAGTATGGCTAGGGCATTCCTGTTCCGCCCCCCCCTCTTGTAAAAGGGAGGGTGAGAGGGCCTCTGGTTCGTCTCCGCTGCTTGAGGATTATTTCCAGGGCTTCTGCCCAACTTTCGTCGTTATCTAAATGTTCAGTTGGCGTTTTATCGTCGGGCTCGCAACCGAAAAAAAACCGAAGGTCGACTGGATCTTCCGGGATTTCCAAGTTTCCTCCTTTGCGAGAAATTATAAGGGAAAGAGCAGAAAAAGGCGAGAGGCGGGGTACAACTGTATTAATAGGACAGATAAGAAAAAATAAGACGGATAGGGACTAATAGGTCATTGCGAAGACAGCTTCTTTCCCGCGTGTTTGGAGCCCAAAAGCAAAGACCGGCCGTGGACGCGCATCCGCGGGCGTTTTTTTATTTCTCTGCGCTTGGCTTTGGTTGGATGCTCATCGAGGGCTTTTTTTTGCATATAAATATATCGAATCTGCGAATGGGACGAATCAACGAATGACAACGAATTTACTAATGTCCTAAAAAAAGTTCGCGCGATTAGGAATTTGTGCTATAATAATCTGGCAAATAAATCCAAGCACCTTTCTTTAGGATTGAAAAAGGGTTTAAATTATAAATCAACATCTTTAATATTACCAAAAATAGCTTGGCAATTGGAAGAAAGGTGATGGATAAATTATATCATTAACCAAAATAATATGAAAAAAGGCATAATTATAGCCATAGTAGTTATAGCGGGGGGAGCCGGGATTTATTTAATTTTTAACCAGAATAAAGCCCAGGCGCCGGCTGATAAAGGTATCACGATAGGTGACACTCGAGTCCAAATCAATCCCAACCCGGCCATGGCAGATAAAACCAATGATCAGCAGTCAACTTCCATGCCTAATGCCCAAAACAAGATGATTGACAATAAAACTGCCACGAGTTCCAAAGGCACTTTTAGCAACGGCGAAGAGCAGCCGGGGTCTGACATTCAGGTAGTGGAAATAGTTTATGATGGGAGTAAATTTACTCCATCTACGGTAAATATTAAAGTTAATGATTGGGTATTCTTTAAAAATACCAGCGATAGTAATTTTTCGCCGGCTTCCAATCCCCATCCTTCTCACACTGCTTATCCTGAATTTGACGCAAAACCAGGTGTTGCCGCGGGCGGTACTTATAAATTTCAGTTTACCAAGGCCGGTAATTGGGGTTTCCACGACCATTTGAATGCCAGGGCATTTGGGAAAATAAACGTTAGCCAGTAACTAAACCTGAGAATCGGATACATCAGAGAAATCGGATAGGACGGTTCCGATTGCTCCCTTGCTCCGACTCCTCCAATACTCCAATGACATGGTTAACTTTTGGACACCAAACCACAAAAAATATTTTGGAAAAACAGCTTGACTCCGGGCAACTACCCCATGCTTATTTGTTTGTCGGGCCCGACGGAGTAGGCAAAAAACATCTGGCTTTGGAATTTGCCGGAAAAATTCTTAAGGCCAAGACGCTGAACAATCATCCCGATTTTAGGATTTTAGACGGAGAAACAGAAATTTCCATAGAACAAGCCAGGAATTTTATAGCCAACCTGTCCTTCAAGCCATTTTTGGGGGCAAAAAAGCTGGCGATAATCAATAACGCCGAAAACCTGAATTCGCAAAGCAGTAACGCGCTGCTCAAAACTTTGGAGGAACCGGGCCAAAGCAATGTAATAATTTTAATTGCCAATTCCGGCGGGCTGCTGCCCACAATTGTTTCCCGCTGCCAGGTTTTGAATTTTAACTCGCTTAGCTCACAAGAGCTAAAGGAGTTTGCTGAAAATAATCGGCTTGGGGCAGATGAGAAAATTTTAGACTTAAGCTTTGGCCGGATTGGACGGCTGGTAAAATTGCGCGCTGATAAAAATTTTTTGGCAGCAGAAAATGAGGCGGTGGAAAAATACCGGGGGTTAAAAGCTTTGAGCCTGGCAGAAAAACTGGCTGAAGTAGGGGAAATGGCTGAAATGGAACCCATGGAGATGAAAAAAAGTTTTACCAGTTGGCTATTGTGGCAAGCCAACCAGTTACAGCATAGACCAAAGGAATTTGTTTGTGTCCAGGCAATAATAGACGCAATAAGCGCTTTAAAAAGAAACCAGAATAAAAAGCTGGTGCTTCAAAAGTTGCTAATGACAATATAATTCGTAACAGTTTACAAGACCGGGTAGATTAGCGTATTGGTTGATATTTTGCAGGCCGAGGGCCTGCACTACATCGCGGGACTGTTGCCGAATGTCATTTTGACTGCAATTCCAGGATTTCGGCATCTTGCCCCAAAAATTTTTCCGCTTAGCCTACGGCTAAACATCAAAATTTATTTGCGCCAATCTGCCCGAAATCCTGGAATTTCGTCTGAAAAGCACATTCAGCAACAGTCCCATCGCGGAACCTTAACAAAATCAAGCTTCCACTCAGACTTGTGAATAGCCACTATAATTCGAATTATCCGAAACTACAATATATGGAAAAACATATATGGAAAAACTTTTAATCATCTTCCTCCTGCTTTTCCTGTCTGCCTCGTGCAATTTGTTCGGCAAGACAGCGGCGCCGGCGGGTATTATTAAAACCGTTAACGGCGGCGCGGACTGGCAGTTTGCTAATGTTTACGCCAGCAGCACCTCGGTCAGTCTGGCCTCAGTGAGCGTCTCCAAAATGGATTTTGACCCCTATAACCGCGAGACGGTTTTTGCCGGCAGTTACACTGACGGTTTGTATAAATCCACAGATTCCGCGGCAAAGTGGAGAAAAATCCTTTCTAAAATTTCAGTTTATGATTTTGCCGTAAACCCCAACGACCCAAAAATTATTTACGCGGCCGGGATTTGCGTGGACCATGGCTGCGTGCTAAAAACCGTAAACGCCGGGGCGAGCTGGGACAGCGAAGTATTTCATGACGGCAGCGCACCCGTTAACGCGGTCAGAGCCATTGCTTTAAGTCCTTCCAATCCCAACCAATTAGTCATTGGCACCGCTTCCGGCAGCGTTATTAAAAGCGCGGACGCAGGCCTTAGCTGGCAGTTGGTTAAAAATTTTGACGACCGGGTAAACAGGCTATTGTGGCAAGGCGGTAATATTTATGTATTGTTTAAAACTAAAGGCCTGTTTGAATCCGCGGGCTTTGCCGACAATTTTGTTGATATAACAGGCAGCTTAACCTCATCCAACACCGTGGCCAACTTGTACTCCAGCAGCGCGGTCAGCTCTTTCAGCCAGATGCACGTGGACTTTACTTCGCCGGATTTAATTTACCTGACCACCAACAGAGGTTTATATAAAACCGCGGACGGGGGAAAGAACTGGAATTTGATAAACCTGCCGGTCAAACCCAACCAGATTGACAACCACGCTGTGGCAATAGCCAAAAGTTCCAGCAATGTTGTCTATACCAGCGTGGGTTCGACTGTTTATAAATCTTCAGACGGCGGCGGTACCTGGCAGACGCAAAGCGTAAATGCCGGCGGGTTTATAAATTATATTTTGATAGATCCGCAATTGCCGCAAATTGCTTATGGCGGAGTTTATGCACAATAATTAATCTCTACAGGATTACGGATCCATACGGAACTATGGAGCGCATCCCGTATGTCCGTAAAAATTCCGTACTCCGTAGAATTAAAACCATGATTGACCAGCTACTAAATCAGCACCAGGAAAACTTCAAAAAGGCCATGGAGCATTTTGCTCACGAGCTTTCGGGCGTACGCACCGGGCGGGCGAATCCGGCGTTGTTAAATACTGTTATGGTAGAATCTTATGGTTCAAAAATGCCCTTAGAACATGTGGCATCTGTGACTGCGTCTGATGCGAAAACTTTGACCATTTCGCCCTGGGATAAGTCTCAAATGACTGCGATTGAAAAAGGCATCCAAACGGCTAACCTAGGATTCAATCCGTCGAATGACGGAAACGTCATCCGTATTACTTTACCGGCTTTAAATGAAGAGCGCAGGAAAGAGATGGTTAAACTGGTGGGGCAAATCGCGGAAAAAGGCAAAATCGGCATCCGCAACGCGCGTGAAGCCGTGCACAAAGAAATAAAAAAGGCCGAAAGCGATGGGAAAATTAGCAAAGATGAACTACAAGTTGGCCAAAAAAAACTGCAAGAAGTGGTGGACAAATATAACGGCGAAATAAAGCAGCACGCGGAAGCGAAAGAAAAAGAGATAATGACGGTGTAAATAATTTCAAATATCAAATTACAAATTTCAAAGCAATGTCAAATCCTAATTTTAGAACAGGTTCTCCGGAGGATTCTGCTGACTTTTTGTCAAATTCGGAGTATTGGGAGTCAGTTAAGCAGGGTTTGCTGGAAATCCATCCGCTAGGTAAATATTACGACGAGTCAGATTTGGAAAGAGATTTGGAAAAAGAAAGGTACTTTGCTAAAGTTGTTTACGAAGCCGCAAAAACGGCGGTTGAGTCGGGCGGCAGGCAAGTTCATATTCTTTTTGACATAGACAATACCATAGGCGCCTATGATATGGAAACAGTCAGAAAGTTTTATTTCAGGCCAGCCTTACATCGCATTTTAGAAGAGGTAAAACAACTCGTAGAAAAGTCCAAGGCTAAGTTTGACATAGGTTTTATATCAAATAGGGATCTGAAAAACACCAACCAGCAATTGGAAAGCGGCGGACAACTGGCAAGCTTGGCGCAATGGGTTAATAGGGAGCTTGTTTTTTCGAGCCGTGGTGCCGCGCTTGCAGAGGACTATAAATTTTTATCAACCGATGAAAAAAGGTTGTCCTTCTTAAGAAACCTGGGGGTTATCGGAATTAATGATGATGAGTTATCGGAAGTTTTTTACGGAATGAATCCTGATGGGGTTGATAAGCTCGGAGTTTTAAGCAAGCTTAAAGGCAAAATAGGAAAAGATGAAAAAGTTATTGTTATTGACGACAGTCCGGTGTATCCGGAAATTTTAGACCGAGCTAAGGGTTTTTCCGGCGTTTGCATAAGAGATAAGGGTTATTTTTCAGGGGTTTGACTATGCTCACAACTATTATTATCTTTATTATCATCCTCGGCATTCTCGTTTTTGTCCACGAGTTTGGCCACTTTATAGTGGCTAAAAAAAGTGGCATGGTGGTGGAGGAATTTGGGTTTGGGTTTCCTCCCCGCATTATAGGATTACAAAAGGTAGATGGAAAGTGGAAGTGGGTGTGGGGAAAATCGCTGCGAAATGAACTCCCCCCGACCCCCTCTTTAGAAAAGAGGGGGGGCCAACAACCCACCATCTACTCTATCAACGCCATTCCATTGGGAGGGTTTGTAAGAATTTTGGGAGAAAATAATGAATACCAAAATCATCCCGGCAGCTTTATTAACAAAGGCTTTTGGCCAAGGTTTTTTACTTTGGTCGCCGGAGTTTTGATGAACGTGATTTTGGCATGGGTCCTGCTTTCAGTCGGATTTGGAATTGGGATTCCCACGGCCATACAATCTGCCTCTGAACTGCCTCCCCAAGCCACTTTTTATGACCAGCATCCCGGAATTGCGGAGGTAACAATAAATACCCCAGCCGAAAAGGCGGGAATGAAGCCGGAAGATTCAATTTTAAGCATAGACGACAAGGATTTTAAACAGATTCCAGACATCCAAAACTATATTCAATCTCATCCCGGCCAACCCTTAAACTTTAAAATCCTAAGAGGCAGCCAAACTATAAGTCTTTCTATAATCCCGGAGGCAAGTGCGGAAGGCAAAGGCTTAATTGGCGTTGGTCTGGCGACTTTTGGAAAATTAAAGTACCCATGGGCGTTGACTTTCACAGAAGGAGCTAAAAGTACGGGCGTGGCGCTGGTTAATATTGTTTTAGGCTTGTACCATGTAATTCATGATAGAATCGGCTTAGCGGCCATAGGCGGCCCTGTGAAAATTGCGGCTCTCGTCGGCCAGGCCAGGCAGGCTGGTGTGGCTGCCTTGCTAAGTTTAACTGTAATGCTTTCCTTAAGTTTGGCCGTATTGAATATTTTGCCCATTCCGGCTTTAGACGGAGGCAGAGTCTTGTTTTTGATAATTGAAAAGTTGCGGGGGAAAAAAAATAATCAAAAGGTTGAACAGGCTTTTAACACTTTAGGTTTTGCATTGTTGCTGGTGCTGATGGTTATTGTAACCGTTCACGATATTATTAGAAGATAAATTATGAGGCAATCGTAACAGTTGGTTGACATAATTGAAAAATGATCAA
>JAHFJK010000004.1:21579-22698 GCA_023245915.1 Candidatus Doudnabacteria bacterium
TTTTTTCGTTTATAGTTTTAGTATGGCTTATGCAAGTAAAAGCGACCAACTTCAGCGACTATTTGTTACCGACATTATTTGGTTTAGTAGTATCTGTTTGCATTTTTTTCGGACTGCATTACAGGAAATCTTGGGCACCTTTGACTACAGTTATTTTGAGTATTTTTGATCTTGTCCAGAATCTTTTTTACCACGCAAAAGATGGTCCAGCTCTTGTCGGGAGGTTTTTATCGTTTGCCATAAGTGCGTTTATCGTTTTCTTTTTTACACGTAAAGAAGTTAGAGACTACTTTCATTCTAAAGGAGCCATAATTTATTAGTCATGCGGCAAACACAATATTTTTTAAAAACCGGCAATGAAAGATAAACAGAATAATTACGCCTTTATAGACAGTCAGAATTTGAACCTTGGCGTTAGAAGCCAGGGCTGGGTTTTGGATTTTGCAAGGTTCAGGGTACTGTTGAAAGATATGTATGGCGTAGAAAAAGCTTTTATTTTTATTGGTTATGTAACAGGCAACGAAGCTCTTTATACTGAACTGCAAACAACAGGGTTTATTTGTATTTTTAAACCTACGCTGGAAATTAAGGAAAAAGGGACTACAAGAGTTAAAGGAAACGTAGATGCCGAACTGGTTTTACATGCGATGATTGAGTATCCCAATTACGAAAAAGCCGTCATCGTGTCCGGTGACGGTGATTTTCACTGCCTTATTGAGTATTTAGAAGCAAATAATAAACTTTTAAAAGTTATTGTCCCCAACAAACGCTATTCATCTTTGCTTCGCAGGTTTGCAGGTTTTATTGTAAGCGTTCAGTTGTTTAGGGAAAAGCTGTTAAAAAACAAAAAGGCTTCGCTTTTGGACTTACCCTAAGCCAGGCCTTTTTTTCTTTGGAGAGGCATTTCCGCGGGACGAAACCCTTTGGTAGTCCTCTCATCATGATATAATCATATTAACATAATTGCATTTTTTGTCAATACTAAATTTTGTAAATCTCTCACTGTCATTGCGAGCCCCAACATTTTTTAGCTTTAAAATGTTGGGGCGCGGCAATCTTTTACTTGCTTAAATAAGATTGCTTCGCGATAATGCTTATTTTTGCGCTCGCAATGACAAA
>JAHFJK010000100.1 GCA_023245915.1 Candidatus Doudnabacteria bacterium
GTTTTTTTACACACTACACTAAAAATAGGCAAAAATCAGGTTCATGCCGAAGCCCATAAGCTGGAGCATGCGTTTTCAGATAAAGTCATAAAAAGGCTGGCAAAATTTTTGCATAATCCAAAAACAGAACCGCACGGAGAATTAATTCCTAAAATTTAGTGAATAGTGATCAGTGGACAGTGAATAGACTAACCACTACACACTAACCCATGGTAGACAACATCAACAAACCGGAACGGCTTTCCTTAGAATCACTTTCGGAGTCGTTCAGGACAATTACAGTACCGCAGAATGCTTCTTTTTTTAGGAAGCTGTTGGCTTTTTCCGGTCCAGGTTATTTGGTAGCTGTTGGCTATATGGACCCGGGCAACTGGGCCACAGACCTTGCGGGCGGAGCCAAGTTTGGCTATGCCCTGCTTTTTGTAATCCTGTTGTCTAACTTAATGGCGGTGCTCCTTCAGCACCTTTCCGCAAAATTAGGCATAGCTACAGGCATGGACTTGGCGCAAATTTGTAAAAAGACCTATTCCAAACCTATTGGAATTTTTATGTGGCTGATAAGTGAAGTTATGATAATTGCCTGCGACCTTGCCGAAGTAGTTGGATCAGCTATTGCGTTAAATTTGCTTTTCCATATCCCGCTGGTGATTGGCATAATTATTACGGCCGCTGACGTTTTTTTGTTGCTAATGTTGCAAAAGAAAGGCTTTAGGTACTTGGAAGCTTTGGTTATAACATTAATCGGCACCATTGCAGTTTCTTTTATTTTGGAAATTATACTTTCACGCCCGGAAATTGCTCCCCTGCTCCAGGGCTTTGTGCCCACAGTTTCTTTAGTCGGCAACAAAGAAATGCTTTATATAGCCATTGGCATAATTGGCGCCACAGTAATGCCGCATAATTTGTTTTTGCACTCATCTATAGTCCAAACCAGAAGTTTTAATTTAGACCAAAGGGGCAAAAAAGAAGCCATAAAATTTTCTACCATAGATTCTACCCTGGCTTTAACTTTAGCTTTCTTTGTGAACGCGGCAATTTTGGTGGTTGCCGCGGCGACATTCCATAAAGCCGGGCTTACAGAGGTCAGTGATATAGGCGAAGCATACAAATTGCTCACTCCCCTGCTCGGCACTTCTTTGGCCAGCATTGTGTTTGGACTATCGCTGCTTGCTTCCGGCCAAAATTCCACACTCACCGGCACACTCACCGGCCAGATTATTATGGAAGGTTTTTTGAATTTAAGAATAAAGCCATGGATACGCAGGCTCATTACCCGCCTTATCGCCATAGTCCCTGCTCTCATCATAATAATTTATTTTCAAGATTACGGCTTAGGCGCGCTTTTGGTATTCAGTCAGGTGGTTTTAGGTATTGCCCTGCCTTTTGCCGTGGTGCCACTGGTTATGTTTACGAATAATAAAGAAAAGATGGGGGCTTTTGTAAACAGTTTTTGGATAAAATTTTTATCCTACTTTGTAGCCGCTCTACTAATTTGTTTAAACGTTTGGCTGATTTATAGCCAGTTTGTGTCGTAGGACTTACTGGTAGACAAAAATAAGCGCCTGGCCAGTTACTGGCTCCACAAAAAAAATCTCCTCAAATGAGGAGATTTTTTTGGCAGGGGGTGTAGGAATCGTCCCGCACTTTCTGGCAGGGGCGCAAGGATTTGAACCCTGACTAACGGTTTTGGAGACCGGTGTGCTGCCGTTACACTACGCCCCCAGGAGAAAGTGCGGGATTGGAGTCTATAGTATTACCATTATACGAACCCCCCAGATGGGATCGCAAAGATTTCGGCCCGATCTCAATCCGGACTACTTGGTTTCTTTGTGCAAAGTTTTTTGCTTGTCAAATTTGCAATACTTCATAAGCTCCAAGCGCTTAGAAGTATTTTTTTTGTTCTTCTTGGTTTGGTAATTTAAATTATGACAAACTGTGCATTCTAAGTTTATGAGATGATCTTGGGACATATTTTGGAGATTTCGGATTAAGGATTAAAGATTTGAGATACAAATCAAACGCTTAAAACTACTGTCGGACTTGCCTGTCCGCTGTAGTCCGCCTGAGGCGGACGAAGGCGGAAACCGACGACCTGTTTATCCCGCACCTTCTGGAGCCGAGAAGAGGACTTGAACCTCCAACCTACGGTTTACAAAACCGTTGCTCTGCCAGTTGAGCTATCTCGGCAAAGCAGAAGGTGCGGGACTCGCGCAAAACCGTTGCTCTACCAACTGAGCTACATCGGCGCTCGGCGACTGGCGGGCAGGCAAAACCGTTGCTCTGCCAGTTGAGCTACATCGGCGCGTCGCAACAAACTTAAGCCCAATAAATTTTAACATAAATCCTCTTCCATGACAACCCCTTTGGCATTTGGTATAGTTAGGTTATGTTATCATCGCACAAAGACAAAAACCAAGGATTTGCGCTTATTGGATTGTTGATTGTAGTCGCAATTATAGCAATTGTATTTGTTATGTATTACGGTAAATCGGGTGACAAGACTGAATCTGTCCAGCAAACCGGGCAAAGGGCCATTGAGAAGACTAAGGAAAATAATGCTTCAGAAATCCAGAATCATCTGGAAATCCAGAATGAGTTAAATAGCATTGATAGATAGCTTAATGCCTTTTAGAATTGTTCAATATTTTAAGAAATAGATTCCGGATAAATCTGATATCAATACAAATTTTCCTGAACGACTACAGGAGTCTATACTTGAGAGGGGTCTTTTGCTACAATAACCCACAGAATAATTAAACCTATATAAATGTCCTACAAAGTTAAAGACATCAAATTAGCCAAACAGGGGAAAATGAACATTGCGTTGGCTGAGCGGGAAATGCCGGTGCTGCAAATTTTAGCTGACAAATTCAAAAAAGAACAATCTTTTAAAAATCTGACCATAA
>JAHFJK010000101.1 GCA_023245915.1 Candidatus Doudnabacteria bacterium
TTCTTGCTTCCTTGTCTGTCAGGAGTCCCCTTGATGTTGACACCACTGTTATTCCATAACCGCTGTTTGCCCTGGGAATCCTGTCTACCGGCAAATATATCCTTTGCCCGGGTTTACTGACTCTTTTAATTCCGGCAATTACCGGAGCGCCTTCTGCATACTTCAACTGAATTTTCAACATTTTGTGATCATTGGTAATTTCATTGACAGCGGAAATAAAACCTTCCTTTAAAAACACCTGCGCTAAATTGGCTTTAAATTTCGAGTACGGCAAAACCAGCTCGGCTTTGCCGGCTGCGCCTGCGTTACGAATGCGGGTTAACATGTCTGAGATTGGGTCTGTGAACATAAAAATGAGTTTATCAAGTTATAAAATTCTTAAAGTTTATAAAGTCGATTGCAGTCCACTTGATGAACTTGATAACTTTATGAACTTGTAACTTGCTTTACCACGAAGCCTTTACAATGCCGGGGATCTCGCCCTTGGACGCTAATTCTCTAAAACAAATTCTGCACATATCAAAATCTCTCATATAGCCGGCTTTTCTGCCGCATTTCCAACAACGCCTGACTACTCTGGTTGAGTATTTAGGATTTTTTCTGCTTCTTAAAGATTTTGCAATTTGTGCTTGTGTAGCCATATGTGTGAACAGATTAACACTGATAGTTTACTGATGGACACGGATCAGTGTTCATCCGTTGTCCTTATCCGCGTTCATCTGTTTGCTTCCTAAAAGGAAACCCCATATGTTTTAATAATTCCCTTGCCACTTCGTCCTTTTTTGCGTTAGTGACAATTGATACTTCCAGACCAAAGACGTTTTCCAAAGATTCCGACGATATTTCCGGAAATACTAGATGTTCTTTTAATCCTAAATGATAGTTACCTCTGCCGTCAAAGCCCTGCGGGGAAACTCCCTGAAAATCTCTTACTCTGGGCAAGGCGACATTAATTAATTTGTCTAAAAAACTGTACATTTTAAATCCCCGAAGCGTGCAAACAATCCCGACAATCTGATTCTCCCTGACTTTAAATCCGGCAATGGATTTACGGGCTTTAGACTTAACCGGTGTCTGTCCGGTTAGCTTCTTAACATCTTCCACCACCTGGTCAACTTTCTTTTTATCATCTTTAAATTTACCTACTCCGACATTTACCATGACTTTCAAAATTTTGGGAACTTGCATGACATTTTTAAAACCAAACTTCTCTTTCAAAGCCGGCACGATTTTTTTATTGTATTGCTGTTCTAATCTTTCCATTTGATAACTAATTAACACTGATTGTTTACTGATTAACACAGATCCGTGTTCATCCGTAGCTTTCATCCGTGTTTATCTGTTTGCTATACCGCTTTACCCGAGGCCTTGGCTATTCTCTGCTTGCTCCCGTTTTCCAAAAAATTAAATGTTACCCTGGAAGGCCGGCCGGAATTGGGATCAACCAGCATTATTTTGCCCACAGGCACAGGGGCAAAAAACGTAACCTTTTTGCCCGGCTCGCCGGCTCTTTTAGCGCGTTCAAATCTGGTGTGTAAGTTAACGTTCTCCACCATAACCTTGCCGGTCTTGGGCATAACTTTAATAACCTTGCCGGTCTTGCCTCTGTCTTTGCCGGAAAGCACTTTAACGGTATCGCCAGTTTTAATCCTAAGTTTGTTCATCCGCCAAAATTTTTTGTTAATTATTCAAAAACTTTATTATTTTATCACACCATGATTATTTTTTATAAAATGAATCTTTCTTAAAAAATTTAGGCGGATAAATATTTAGTTAAAGCTATATTACCTCCGGAGCTAATGATACTATCTTTTTAAACCCGTCTTCATACTGGCCTTTGGCTTTTTCTCTTAATTCGCGCGGGATTGGTCCAAAAATACGCGTGCCTCTGGGTTCGCCTTTCTCTTTTTCCACCAGTACTCCGGCATTTTCGTCAAAACGGATGTAAGAACCGTCTTTTCTGCGGGTTTCTTTTCTCATTCTCACAATGACCGCGTAAACTTTGTCGCCTTTTTTTACATTCGAATTAGACGCAACTTGCTTAACCGAACCGGCAACAATGTCGCCAATTCGGGCAAACCGATTGCTATTTTTTCCGTTGACTGAAAAAACATTGACGATCTTTGCGCCGGTGTTGTCTGCTATTTTAATCCAGGATCTTACTTGAAGCATTTGATTTATCCACTAATTCACGAATTGACACTAATTTCACTAATAGGTTGGTGTTATTCGTGATGATTAGTGTATTCGTGGACAATTAAATCTTACTTATTACTTTAAATCGTTTATCTTTCGATATCGGCCTTATTGACTCTATTACCACCTTATCCCCGACTTTATATTCACCGGTTTCCACATGGGCTTTAAACTTTTTGGAAACGGTATAAGCCTTGTGGTACTTGGGGTGCCGCTTTCTCATGTCAACTTTAACCACGACCGTTTTCTGCATTTTATCAGAAACGATTATGCCAATTAGTTGCTGTTTTTTTACGATTTTGTCCATAGTATAGTGGTCGGTGGACAGTGGTTAGTGGTCAGTTCTATCCACTGATCACTGTCCACTATTCACTTTTTAAGCTTTTTCCTGGTTTAAAAATGTCATAATGCGTGCAATATCTTTTTTTACCGCCTTTAATTCCTGGTTATTCTTCAACTGATTCAATCGCAGTTTTACCGCAAGATCATGCGCCTTGCTTTTTAATTCCGCCAAAAGATTCTTAATCTCTGCGTCTGATTTAGTTTTTAATTCCGTAAACTTCATAAATATAGATACCAATATGCAAATGAATACCAATCAACTAATAATGCTAATTTGAACTATTCGTTTCATTCGAATGCATTCGTATATTGGTATTTTTATCCCCTATGGGCTTTCTCTAAAAACCT
>JAHFJK010000047.1 GCA_023245915.1 Candidatus Doudnabacteria bacterium
CCGGTAGGTTTGCTGTACCGCAGCGTAAACTAATCCAGATAAAATAACAGTTACAGCGGCTAAAGGTAGCCAGGATTTGAGGGTTTCGGAAAGGGTTTGTTTGTTGTTGGCCATTTGGTTGGATTATTTAATTAAAATTGATGTAAATCCATTCTAACATTTTTCCCTTAAAAAAGAAACAGCGGCCTTAGTCACCTTCGAAAAACGAAGGGGCAAGGCCGTTGTTTGAGATAAAGCTCAAATGCTGATTCTGGCCCGTCGATTCAGATCGGCGTCCGCTTTGGAAAGTTGAAGGCTTTCCGGTAGCGGAACCAGCTCGAATCCAAATTGCTTCTTGCGAAGTTCGCGATAGTCCGCAACCGAATCGATCGAGACCCGGAACACACCGCCGGACATGGGATGCATTCGCTTGGCGGCGACGAACCGGCTGAACAGCGGGTTTCCCAGATAGGAAATCAAGCTTCCCAGCTTTCCCGTGGCGAAACTCCTGAAAGCGCCGGACAAAATCCGGCCTGTTGAGTAGAACCGCCTGTAACAGGAAAATAGCAGCTCCTGGAGTTCATGGGCAGACAGGTTGGGATGTCGCCATGTTGGAACGGTTCCGTCGAAGCGATCCAGGTTGGGTTCCAAGATGCAACCGGCCGCGAGAAATTGGTCATACTGCTCGGTGCCGGGTAATGGGCACAGGATATAAAACGAAGCCACGTCAGGAGCTAACCCGCAGAGTACATCCAGATGCTCATGAATGCTCGTCGCTGTATCTTCCGGAAAGCCGATGATGTTGGAGAAATGGCTGACGATTCCATATTTCCGGCAGAGGTTGACGATCTCACCGTACGTGTTTGGATGATTTTGCGCCTTGTGCGCTCCCAGCAGCGTCTTGCGGTTGAAGGACTCGACGCCGACGAACATCTCAAAGCATCCCGCCCGGCCCATCAAGCTGACGAGTTCCTCTTGCCGGGCGACCTGTGTATCGCACTGCGCGAAGAATGGCATGCGCAGGTCTTGGGCAATCATCTCGTTCAACAATTCTTTTGCTTCGCCGTACTTGTTGAAGTTGTCCGAGGTGAACATGACGAGACGCACGCCCGCCGCCTTGGCGTTGCGCAAACTTTCAAGCGTCGTCGAGATGGACTGGCTTCGAATCTGCCGGCCGGCAATTTTGATTACCGAGCAGAAGTTGCACGTGAATGGACAACCGCGTGCCGGGTAAATGCCTAACATGGGAACCACGTACCGGCGTAAGTCGCGTTTTGATGGCGCAATCAACACCGGCGCTTGAAGTTCTTCGGCCCAGCGGCGATCACGCCCATAAACGGGCTGCAGTTCACCGGCAATAGCGTCGCGGAGAATTTGCGACCAAACCATTTCGGCCTCGGCAAGCGCGAAACTGACGCCGCGATTTTGCAGCATCGTCGTGTCGCACGTCATCGGGTGGGGGCCTCCGATCACGCAATGGCGCACGCCGTTCGCTCGCGCGTACGCCGACAAATCAAGCGCCCTGTGGAACTGATGCGACTGCACGCCGACCAGAGCCAACAGCGTTGGCTGGTCGGGATCACGAAGCAGATTCAGGTAATCCAGATCCGTCTGCATGTATTCATCGATAGCATGCGTCTCGATCCGGACGTCATCGACAAATTGCGGCGTCATGCTCCGGATATAGGGGATGGTGCTGTTGGGCATGAAGCCACGCCGAAAGCGCTCGACGTAACCGCGGATACTATACTTGCTCGGTTTAATAATGACCACCCTAAGCAGGGCGGCAACTGACTTTATCGCTGACATACAAATCCTCCTTAGGGAATGTCGTTAATTTATGTTCCCACAAAAATTATCCTTAGTCAAAAGGAAGTATTTGTGTGGTAAAATTATTACTTGAGGAGGACCAATGGAAAAGGCTTTTTTACTCACTATTTTGGCGGCTGTACTGTGGTTTTTGGTAACTGTGGCAAAAGGAGGAACCGTATTTACAATCGCGCCCTAGAGCAGGGCGGAATTCTTGGGCAAGTCCTGCTTTTGCTCAAGCAGGGTGCGCTTGCTGAAGTTAAAGCATCATACGATGAAAATATCGTGGCAGGCTTTTTGACAAAGCGGAATTTGATCACCAATGGTTCGGTGGCTATCGAGCACAAATGGAGCTCGCAAACAAAGAGCAAGTCGATCTTTTTCTTCCACCAGGGTATATCTGTGGAAATTTCCTTTGTGGGAAAACAGATGATTGGCTATGTGTATAATCGAAATCAGCTGCCAATTCCGCAGGAGTCAGACCCTGCTTACAAAGCGGCGGTGCAAATTCTTGAGAGAATTGATGAAGCGGAAAACATGGTCACAGCATTGAACCCGCACAAAAGAGTCAATGCTGAAAAAAGCTAGTGTGCGGCGAGAATATAACTATTCCCGCCGCACGCCGAATTTTAAACCAGTAAGTATTGTGGAACCAAGAGGTTTCCTGCTAAAATAAACTAAACAAAAATCATTAAAATTTTATTTTTGAAATTAGATTTAAAAAATAAAAGGCAAGCAGTTTTGATCCTAATGTTTCTGTTTGTCTGGCAAATTACCCTATTACCAGGCCTTGTTAGCGCCCATGGTGACGGGCTTGCCTTTGATGAGCCAACGGGCAGTTACATTGCGGATTTAGACACCAATGTAGATACTTTGAAAGCAAACCAAAGTATTCGTTTTAGTTTTGCTCTTTGGAATAAAGAGCGTACAGAAACTGTTGAGGTTGGCAGTTTTTGGATTAGGGTGACTCCTAAAAATAGTGAGCAAACTTTATTCGCGGGCTTGATTGGCAAGCCGCAATTTAGCGAACCAAGTTTAAGTTATACTTTCCCAAAGGCCGGGGAGTATAATTTTTATTTGAGGTTTCAAAAAAGCGGAACTAAAAGCGATGAAGCGCTGGCAGAAGCTAACTTTGCTTTAGATGTGGGGGCAGGGGAGATAAAATGGCAAAACTGGCTTTTTGTTGTCTGGCTGTTGCTTGGTGTTTTAATAGGGGCTGTATTGGTTTTTTATTTTTATATCAGTAAGACAGCTCTAAGCAAAAAGAGGTGGTTGGGATTGGTGTTGATAATTATATTGTTTGGGCTTGCATTTTGGTTTGCTGTTCAATCGTCGAAAGAAAAAGATTCAACCTCGACCACTTCTGTTCCAAAAGCAAATAATTTAGATAGAATCTCCCCACCGCCAGCGCCCAAACCGCCTAACTAAGTTTGAACAGAAAGATTTAAAAAGAAAACGGCCTTTAGGCCGTTTTCTTTTTACCCAATTTTGCAATATCTTTAGAAATTTGCTTCCAATGTTTTTTAAGTTCTTTTCCTAATTCAGCCAGCTCTTCTGGCTTTATCTTTTTTGCCTGTTTGTATTTGGCTAAAACTTCTTTAGCTGCTTGATTGTAAGCTTGTTTGCTAAATTTCTGCATCTTTTTTATCTTTTGCAGCATTTCAGTTTTGGCTGTTTTTGCCCAGGCCTTTGCCTGCTTTCTGTGCAGCTTACCTTTGCTGCCGTAAAAGTAATAGCTGGCAGCAGCGGTTGCTGCCAAAGTCGCCAGTCCCAATCCTGCCGCGACTTTGGAAGTTGATGGTTTTGTTGCCATGTTACTCCTTTGGTTTTTTACTTAACCGATGAAAAAAACTTAAGAGGTATTTAGGCTTAAAACCTTTTGCCTTTATATCATCGCGCAAATCGGACAAATCTTCCGAAATTAAATCGGCCTCTTCTCGGGCTTTTTTGGTAATATACTTAACATCTTTTGAGATCTTTACCAAATAAATAATCAAAATCGCCAGCAATGCGGTAATGATTACCACAGCAATGGTGGTAACGAAAAAAAAGATATCAAGTTTCAGAAACTCATCCATGCCGATGACAGTTAATTTTGTTAAGTTTATTTTATTGATTTAAAATTGTCAGTTATTTTCAACCGCATCTATAAATTTTACCTACTTAATGATAGTATCCTTCAATCTCAAAAAGAATGTATAAAGAAAGCCCGAGCCCAATTATCATGCCGACAATATCCCACAGCAATATCTGGCCGATTGCGTTTACTAGTACGGAATAAAAAATTAAATGCCAGCTTTTTATTGACCGGTTAAACAAACCGGGAAGAGCCATAACTTCTAAAATTAAAGCTAGCAGGCAAATTATGCCGCTGATTAGAAAACCAAAACCAGCATGTGCCCCTGCCAAAAAAACAAACGGAGCTAAAAGAGTCGAAATGCCCAAGGCCAGCAAAATTACCGGCAGAGCTAAAATTATTACCACTAAAGTTATCCATGGCCCAAATTTAACAATGAACTCCCTAACACTTGTCGGCAGATGCCAAGGCACTTTTTTATACAGATTGTGGAAGAAAATTTCTACGTCATGGAGAAAACCTGTTTGATGTGAATGGGTTTGCATTTGTATTTTAGATTAATGCTTTAAGATTAAAGTTAGCAAATAAATTATAGCATATTATTGTGGAGTTTTGTATTTTTCAAATATTTCTTCAAGTATACCCTGATATTTTTGTCTAATGGTTTCATCGTGCCCGATTTCTAAAATTTCATCATTTAAATTGGTTGCGGCCGAAGTCCAGTTAAATGAACCGCTGGCGTAAGCTTTGTCTGTAACCAGCACCTTTAAATGCATAATTGCCAAATGGTCTTGAAAGTAAACCGGGATTTCTGCTTTTCTTAGTTCGTCGATGATTTTTTTTTGCAAATTCTGCTGCAGGTATTGGTTTTTGTCAGTGATTCCAATAACTGTTACTCCTCTATATTTTGCTGCCAAAAGGGCGTCTTTTATGTCGTTACGAGTAAAAGTATAGACGCCAAAATACACAAACTTATCTGCTTCCCTGATTGCGTTAATAATTTCTTGATTGAGCTGGTGATCCTGATTGTAGTAGACTTCGATTTTATGCTCTGGCTCGTAGCGGTAGGTGTAATAAAATTGTGCCGATGTTGCGATTAGCAAGATAATAAGTAGAACATAAATTTTTTCTTTGGTTTGATGTGTCATCTCATCACCTCTTTAATTTCTTTTTTTGAATCTCTTTTTTTAATATATTCTCTCTTATCGGTTTTCTTGCGGGCTTTACCCAGACCGATTTTTATTTTTATTAATCCTCGACGGCCTTGATAAATTTGTAATGGGATGATGGTAAGCCCTTTTTCTTTTCCAAGCAGCTGATTAATTTCATTTTTTTTCAGCAAAAGTCTTCTGCTTTGAGTTGGATTGTATTTTTTACTTGGAGCGTATTTGTAAGGACCAATGTGGCAATTTATCAAATTTACACTATTAGCGGCAACAGATACATATGCCCCTTCCAAAGAAACATTACCGGCTTTGACACTTTTAACTTCAGCTCCGGACAACACCATGCCGGCATCAAAGTTTTCTTTTATGTCGTAATCAAATTTAGCCCTTCGATTTTCGGCAAAAATTTTCATGCTTTATTTCATGCTTTATTCTAGCACTATTTTGTAAATTTGTTATACTTTAATTGTTATACTTTAATATATATCAAGACACAAAATCGCGGCCGCGACATACTGTCGATGACTTTAATTTCAATTTATGGCAATTAAAATAAGATCAAATAGCTTTTCCGGCAAGCTCTTAAAGTATTTATTTGCTGCTGAAATGATACTAACCGATATGGCCACACATCCCTCACAATGGGGAAATCCGATGAGAAGCTTAACACGAAGTAACCAAAGCGCTATTTACCGTCTAATTAAAGCAGGATTGATTGAAATTGTCGAAGCGGATGAGGGTAATGTTTACCGACTTACAAAAAAAGGCAAAATGGAAGCATTAATTTTGAAAGCTAAACTTCCTCTGGTCTCAAAGTGGGATGGTAAGTGGAGAATAGTTATATTTGATATTCCGGAAAAAGCAAAAAAAGAAAGGGACACTTTACGTAAGTTATTGCTAAAAAATGATTTTAAGAAATGGCAGGCTAGTGTTTATATTAGCCCAAGAAGCATAAATCGTGAAGCTATTGAATATTTAAAAGAAACCGGATTATTTGATTACATTCGTTTTGCCCGCATTGATGAGTTGGATGACGATAAAGATTTGAAGGAAAGATTTAAAATAAAATAAATACGACACAATAGCGCGGCCGCGCTATTGTGTCTAACAATTATTTCGATTTGAATGAAACAATTAATAATTGTGCTATAATACCGAAGTATTATGCAAAGTGAAACAACTGAAAGCTACATAGTAAACCTGCTCGATAGGGCATCGGAAAACTTTTTGAAATCCTTGCCAGGCAAGAATGACGTAGATGTGCAATCCACCACAGCCCCAGCTGACCCAAAATTCGGCGATTATGCTTCCAACTTGGCTTTGGTTTTAGCCAAGCCGCTAAAAAAGAGTCCTAAAGAGCTTGCGGAAAGTATTATTGCCGAACTAACAAAACTGGATGAACAAAAACGGTTTGAGTCTATTGAAGCGGTTGGCGGCTTTATTAATTTTAAATTATCGAGCGAGTATCTTTTAAAAAATCTTCAAGACATTATTGATCAGCGGGATTTATATGGTTGCTCTGTTATTGGTAAAGGCGCAAAAATTTTAGTGGAATATTTTCAGCCAAATGTTGCCAAGCCATTGCACCTAGGACACCTGCGAACCGCAATCATTGGCGACAGCCTGTTTAAAATTTTGGCGTCGCAAGGTTTCAAAGTTGAATCAGATACCCACCTGGGAGATTGGGGTACACAATTTGGAATTTTGATCTGGGCGTATAAAAATTTGGGGGGCCGGGAACTTTTAGAATCTCATCCCAACGACAAAATAACTGCTTTAAATAGCTTGTATGTTGACGCCAATGCACAGGTGAAAGAAAACCAAAAAATTTTGGAAGGCGGCAAGGTCGAATTTGTCAAATTGGAAAAAGGAGACAAAGAAAATCGTAAGCTGTGGAAGGAGTTTCGGGACTGGAGCTGGCAGGAATTTTCCGTAGTGTATGATGATTTGGCAATTAGAAAGAGCGGCCACGATTGGCCGGAAAGTTTTTATGAAGACAAAATGCCAGCAGTTATTGATGAACTAAAATTCAAGCAACTGTTAGTGGAGTCACAAGGTGCGCAGATTGTCAATCTAGAAAACTATAATTTAGGCATTGCATTAGTAGTAAAATCAGACGGTGGCACAACCTACTTGTTGCGTGATTTAGCAACTTTTATCTATCGTAAATCCCAAGGTTTTAAAAAGCAGTTATATGTGGTTGACGTTCGCCAAGCTCACACGCTTGCCCAGACCTTTAAAATTTTGGAGTTGGCCGGGCATTTACAAGCAGGAGAAGCCCAACACATTTCTTACGGTTTTTTAACTTTGCCGGAAGGCGCGATGAGCACCAGGAAAGGCACGGTGCTTGGGGCGAGTAATTTTATTCATAGCGTCCAGCAGGAAGTCTTAAAAGTTATTGAGGAAAAAAATCCTAAACTTGTGAATAAAGCTGAAGTGGCAAAATCAGTTGCCGCCGGTGCAATTAAATACTTTGACCTTTCCCATAATATAAAAAGCGATATTGTGTTTGACCCAAAAAAAGCTATAGCATTTGAGGGCAATACAGGTCCTTATTTGCAGTATACCCACGCAAGGATTCAGGGGATACTCAGGAAGTCATCGACAGACAAAAAAATAGCTTCCGGCACGCCGGTTGTGGCGACCGGAATGACAATAAAAGAGCAAGAAATATTGGTCTTGCGCAAACTTGTTAAGTTTACAGAAATAGTTGAGCAAGTAGCGAAAGATTATCTGCCGAATTTGCTTTGCAATTATTTATTCGAATTAGCGCAGACTTTTAACGCATTTTACCAGGAAGTGCCGGTATTGCAGGAAACCGATGAAAAATTAAGATTATTCCGCCTTAGTTTAATAACCGCCACGGCGCAAGTCATTCGCAACGGCTTATATTTGCTGGGCATTGAAGCGCCAGAGGAAATGTAAGTGTAAAAATAATAATTAATTGCTATAAATAATATGTCAAACAATTTTGAAAAACCCCAACAAGAACCAAAAGAAATAAGGGAAAATTTAGAACCAATACAGGAAGAATTTAAAAATTTAAGAGGCTGTTTAAGTAGTTTAATAACGGATTTAAGAAATGAAGGAGGGGATGGAGAAAATTTCATTAAGGGTTTAGGTTTAGAAGACGCTCAAAATCAAATAGCATGGAATCACACAAAGCTTTTGCACAAGGACAACCCTACAGCCAATAATTTCGCTTTTATGCTTTTTCCAAGCGGTATTATTCACGAACTGGCAAGAATTTATGCCAAAATAAGGGCTTTTTTCCCTCAAGATCCCAGGTTTACAAATTTTTTTCATCAATTCGAAAGATTTGTAGACAGTGTAAATAGCAACAACACTAAAACGAGGATTAGGCATATACCGCAATTATTAATTCCTATTGACAGGAGTCATCAAGTA
>JAHFJK010000048.1 GCA_023245915.1 Candidatus Doudnabacteria bacterium
GTAGACGGCATCTTTACCGCCATTGTAAGTTCATCGGAATGTTCGTTAAGACAGTCCCCTACTCGTTATGCCATTCGTGCGGGTCGCAACTTACGCGACAAGGAATTTCGCTACCATAGGCTTAATATTTCTCTTTCTATTGCTAGAAAGTATGGACTATATCATCATCAAGATAGTTAATTCTTGATGTTCAACGTGTAGTCTCTGGGGGTTTTTGAAGAGTTTGATTATTTTCTACAATCTTTATAAGGTCAGATTTTGGTCTGGCTCTTTGCTTGCCTTGCGCATTCATCGTATAGGCAATATTGATAATCTCTATCATACCTTCTTTAGTATGATGTTTCTTTTCTAAGATTAGATTAGTAATTTTTTTGAATTTTGAGAAATCGTTAGCTTTAACAGCTAAAGGAAATTTCTCAAAAAAAGGAACTACTTTTTCTATAATGTTTCTGTTACCGTCAACACAGTACACCAAGCCATTATTGGTTGGCGATTTGCGTCTTATTTTTCCTGTTTTAAACACCCACTGGAAAACTTCTAAAATTTCCCTGTGATTTGGATGTTGGTAAACCTGAAAAATAGGATTAACAAAGAAACCATGTCGAGCGGTTTGGTGATACGAGAAGGAAACACTAAAACATCCTTCACCATCAACGAATCCAGCTAAATAATAGCCCAAATTTCTTAAAGGCATATTAATCAGCCTCTCGTAATAAGGCTTCTTAAAACGGTAGGTATTCATTTTTCTCCTAGAAACTCTTCAAATCTTCCCTGCTGATTGACCGCACCGCTACATTTTTACCTGTTAGGTAGTAGCGGATACATCGGTTGTTCCAGCATATAGTTGAATTTTATAACTGCCCTGACTCTTAATCTCCTTATGGAGTGGTAGCAGAGTTCACAGTTATAGTTACTGCCGGCGTTCATCAGGGCTTGGCCAGCGAGCTTGCGCCCACTGGTTTGACCTTCTGACACTGGCCAGGCATCAGCCCGTATACATCAGCTTAACGCTTTAGCACGGACCTAAGTTTTTGGTAAACAGTCGGGAGGGGTCTTTTGCTGCGGGCCAAATGTTAGATGTTGGGGATTGGAAATTGGAAATTGGATTAGTGCCACTTTTCGCGAAGTCTAAAAATTTGCTTTCCAACTATTGTATATTTTTCGATTAATGATTTAGCGGTTTCCTGTTTAAGATAACCAACCGCTTCCGCGTCTTCTATATGGGAAATTATTTCGTTATTGGATCCCAGAGCTCTGGTCAAATAACTTTTAAATTCAGCTACTGACCTGCCCCACCCTTCCGCAATGCATGCATGGATGCTATTAGCGGATCTTCGAGTTTGGTCAGCTAACTTATTTCCCTCTATAGGATACGTTCTCATTATCTTTACAATAATTGGGTAAAGTTTTTTAGAATTCTTGTAGCAATCTAACTCGTGAAAATCTTTCATACATTGATTATATCACGGTCTAATTTCTAACCTCTAACCCCCAACCTCTAAATTTGGTCAAGGTATATACCTAAGGTACACCTGCTTTTTTGCCGAGTTCCTTAACGAACATTGGTCCGGACGCCTTGGGATTCTCTCCCCATCCACCTGTGTCGGTTTACGGTACGATCACTGTTAAACCTTGCCAGCGCTTCGCGCTGCAAAACCTAAATTCTAGAAATTAAAAACTAAACAAAATTGAAAGCTTAAAATCTAAAGTCCAAACTCCTGTTTGAAATTTATTATTTTAGATTTTAGGATTTGTTTAGGATTTAGGATTTCGAGTTTCGATTTTCCAGTGCGAAGCACTGACGCTACGATGATTTTCTTGGCACCTTGGTTCACGCTAATTCCCGTTGCCAGGTTTTTTTGTATTCTCGAAATTACAGTTTTCGCTTCCATCTCTTGCGAGGTAAGAAACGATTACATAGGCTTTTCGGATTTTGCCTGAAAAGCCATCCTACAAATACAACAACGCTAATAGTCAGATAACGCTAACGTTACCATGATGCGTCACATCTTAGATAATTTAACAGCGGTTATGGAATATCAACCATATTTTCCATCGGGTGAATCTCTTGAGACCCACTCTTAGGATCGACTAACCCAGGGACGACGATCGTTGCCCTGGAAACCTTGGATATTCGGCGAAGAGGATTCTCACCTCTATATATATTACTTATTCCAACATTCTTACTTGTACACTGTCCAGCGCCGCTTACGCATACGCCTTCAACCCGTGTACAACACTCCTCTACCGCTTACGCGAAGCGTAAGCAAGTCGAAAGTTATAAAGTTATAAAGTTATAAAGTACTGCGGTCTGCAGCGACTTGATGACTTGATGACTTGATGGACTTTTAACTAGCTTATGCTTCGCATAAGCCCACGTCTTCGGCACCTAGCTTAGCCCCTATATATTGTCGGCGCAGGATCGCTTGACCAGTGAGCTGTTACGCTTTCTTTAAAGGATGGCTGCTTCTAAGCCAACCTCCTGGTTGTATGGGCAATCCCACATCCTTTGCACTATAGCTAGGATTTGGGGGCCTTAGACGGTGGTGTGGATTCTTCTCCATTTGTCTCGTGAAGCTTAGACCTCACGGACTGACTGCCAACTTCTTAGTCACAAGAATTCGGAGTTTGGTTGGAGCCTACCGCTTGCGCAGCAGGTTTCCATTCAGTGCTCTACCTCTTGTGGGAACAGTTGACGCTAGCCCTAAAGCTATTTCGAGGAGAACCAGCTATCACCCGGTTCGATTGGAATTTCTCCCCTACGCACAGCTCATCCCCTATTTTTGCAGCAATAGTGGGTTCGGACCTCCCGTTACTTTTACATAACGTTCATCCTGGCCATGCGTAGCTCACCGGGTTTCGGGTCTAACTCATGCGACAGATTTGGAGTTTAGATGTTGGAAATTGGAAGTTGGATTGCTCCAATCTCTCATCTCCAATTTCTAATCTCCAAAAAACGGACTATTCATCCTCGCTTTCACTGCGATTTCGTTCTTGATAGAACTTAATCAAGCCGCATAAGATTAACTCGTTGGATCATTCTTCAATAGGCACGCGGTTAACCACACTTGGAGATTGGAAATTAGAAATTGGATATTGGAACTGCATCTCCAATCTCTCACTTCTAATCTCTAAACTCCAAGTGTAAGGTCTTCCACTCCTTGTAAGTATACGGTTTCAGATACTATTTCATTCCCCTTCCGGGGTGCTTTTCACCTTTCCCTCACGGTACTTGTTCACTATCGGTCAATATGAGTATTTAGCCTTGGATCTTAGTCGACCCGATTTCATACCAGATTTCTCGTGTCTGGTATTACTCAAGAAAAAGTTTAGGAAATTGCATGGTTTTTCGCGATACGGGACTATCACCCTCTTTGGTCCGCCGTTCCAGGCGTGTTCTGCTAAACAGCAAACATAATTCCCTGCCGCTTTACAGAGCGGCAATAACTTCCACTTATAACGCCATCTTAGCAACGACTGTAATCTTTAAGTCTCAATCTTGCGATATCAACAACACTAAAATGGTTTGGGCTTATTTGGAAATTAGAGATTGGATATTGGAAGTTGGATTGCTCCAACCTCTCATCTCCAATTTCTAAACTCCAATTTATCCGCTTTCGCTCGCCACTACTAACGGAATCTCATCCACAGATACACAGATAGCACAGATGCCGCAGATGACTGCAAGTTGCAGTATCTGCGTAATTAGTGTCCATCAGCGTATCTGCGGTATTGATTTATTTTCCACGTGCTACTGAGATGTTTCACTTCGCACGGTTCCCGCTCTACACAACCCACGTTGTATAGGCACGCACTCTTCCAGTGCGTGGGTTTCCCCATTCGGACATCTCCGGATCAAAGCTCTGTTGCCAGCTCCCCGAAGCTTTTCGTAGGCTCAAACGTCCTTCGTCGGCTCATATTACCTAGGCATCCACCGTATACCCTTATATTTTTTAACTCTTATTTGGAAGTTGGATATTAGAGATTGGAAATTGGATTGCTCCAACCTCTCACTTCTAACCTCTAACTCCCAAAGATTGACTAGCAATTTGTGACGACGATTCGCGACAAGCGAATCATCAACAAACGCTTTACCCACCTAAATTTTCCAAAAGAAAATTTTGGCGGGTTAAGGATACAATGTTCACCCGCCTAAACTTTTTTTAAAAAAGTTTTGGTGGGTTCACCTTTGATGCTTTCATCAAAGGATTTATGATTCTTACAATTTTCTACCCATAAGTCATCCACGCTGATTCTATCGTGGTGACTTATTTTATTTAGTTTTTAAGGTGCCGATGATAACTGTCATTCCGGAAAATTTACATTGATATTAAATTTATCCGGAATCTATTTTTTATGTCTCGAGCGAAGTCGAGAGTATAGATTCCCGCTTCCGCGGGAATGACACTTGATTTACCACCACATAGCTACTGCCCCAAGTGGATCTACCGGCCTGATTTCCCAAAGTAGTATTGGAACGGCTTTACGATCTGTGACCCGTTCGGCTTTCGCTCAGGGTCACCTCGAGCGAAGTCGAGATGGTGAGCAGTAAATAGCTGATGATAATTCTTATTCCGCTGACCACTCGCTGATTGTAACGCCGATTTGTCGCTGAATCTAAATTTCAGCGTCCATTCAGCGTTCCTATCCGCGTGTATTCAGCGTCACAAAAGGTTTTTACAAGGAACAAAAAAACCGCTTTCGCGGTATGCAACGGACACAATTTAAATTGAGCCGTTTACATAAACCGCATTTTGGTGATTAAGGTTAATGTTTTTATCATAAATTCTTTGTCATTGCGAGTCCGCCTTGGCGGACGAAGCAATCTCTTCACTGATGTATACCTATTTTAAATTATAGATGTCCGAATGTCAAGTTTTAACCTCAACCAAATGCCCAAAATTTATGGCTTATTAAAAGGCAATTTTGCCTCATAAAACACTGTTCCACAGAATAACCACAAGGCAGATTTAAGATGTAAGATTTAGGATTTAAGAATGGGGCGGCAAATCTTACATCTTACATCTTACATCTTACATCTCCATTGCCGACCCGCTGTTGTTTTTTATATCCAAATATAAACAAACAATAGTGTTCGAGCTTTGTGGAGAACCTATTGTTTGAAAAAATATCTTCTCCATAAAGTCGAAGAATATTTTTTATTTTCTAGTCAACCAATTCCCCTCCGCAATCCATTTATAAGATGTCAGCGCTTCCAAACCCATAGGACCCCGCGCATGCAACTTCTGTGTGCTAATCCCTACTTCCGCGCCCATACCGAATTCTTCCCCGTCGGTAAAGCGAGTGGAAGCGTTGGCGTAAACACAAGCGGCATCTACTTCTTTTAAAAATCGTTTGATATGATCATTATAGTTAGAAAGTATACTTTCGGAATGGCCGGAAGTTTTTTGTTTTACAAAATTTAAGCCTTCGTCAAAATTCTTCACGGTCTTTATTGCCATCTTTAAAGACAAAAATTCTTTACCGTAATCAGCCGCTTTGGCTTTATGCAAAAGTTGGTGGGGATAGATTTTTTCAAGCACACGATGAGAATCATTATCAGCAAAAATCTCTACCCCATGTTGAGCCAGCCGCTTGGAAGCTGCCAGCAATACATCTCTTAAAGACTCCTTGTGAATGACTAAAGTATCCAAGGAGTTGCAAATAGCCGGCCCCGTGGTTTTGGCATTTATAATAATATCAACAGTTTTTTTCACATCAACATTATTGTCCACAAAAATATGGCAGACCCCGGCGCCGGTTTCTATTACTGGCAGACGGGAATTCTGTCTTACCCATTGAATTAGCGCATTGCTGCCGCGCGGAATCAAAACGTCAACCAAGCCGTGCGCGTTAAGCAAGGTTTTTTGCCAATTGTCTTTTGGCTCAATAAAATATACCACTTCAGAGGGTAACCCTCTTTGTTTCAAGGCACGATGGATTAGCTCGACTAAAATTTTATTGCTGGCATGGGCTTCACTGCCGCCTTTCAGCACCAAAGCATTGCCGGATTTTATGGCCAAGCCGGCAAGGTCTACAGTAACATTGGGGCGCGATTCGTAAATTACGGCAAGAGTGCCCAGGGGAACGGAAATTTTTTGCAGGCTAAGCCCGTTTTTTAATTTTCGTTTTTCTAAAATTTTATTTAATGGGTCGGGCAGCTTTGCTACTTTAAGCAAACCATTTGCCATTGCCTGAATCCTATTCTCATTTAAAAGCAACCTGTCTTTAATACTAGATCTTGCTAAATTTTTCAAATCCCTTGCATTAGCTTGTAAAATTTGGCGCTGATATTTTTTTAACATTTCCGCCAAATCTCTTAAAATTTTATTTCTTTGAGCCAAATTCAAAGCCGCAAATTTTGCTCGCTGTTTTTTGGCTTTTTGGAGTTGATGAAGTAAATCCATAATTATTTTGTGTCATCCCGGCCGAGGGCCAAAGCCATCTTATCGCCGAGAGCCGGGATCCAGAAACAAGCTATGTGCTGGATTCCGGATAAATTTAATATCAAAATAAATTTTCCGGAATGACATTCAATATTAATCATTGCTAATTTCTTTAGCCCGTTTGTACGCGGCTTTTACTGCTTTTTTTACTATCTCACGCAGCTTAGATTGTTGAAAGGATTTTATAGCCTGTTCCGTCGTTCCCTTTTTGGAAGCCACCTGTTTGATAAGCTGATTGTAATCTTTGCCTTTTTGCAAAGCAGCTGCCGCAGAAAAGGTTTTTTCTACTAATTTTCGGGCTTGAATGGGCTTGAAGCCAAAATCCTTTGCCGCTTTTTCTAAACCTTCAGCAAAATAAAAAAAATATGCGGGCCCGCTGCCAGAAATTGCTGTTATTCCGTCGAGCTGATTCTCTTTTACTTCAAAATTTTCTGTAAATTTATTTATTAGCTTTTTTACTGCCGCTTTTTCCCTGGGCTTTAAACCAGAAGACGTCCACGCCGCAATTCCTTCACCGACCGATATCCCCAAATTCGGCATAATCCTGACAACTTTTTGCTGATTGAATAGTTTTTGAATTCTGGAAATTTTTACCCCGGCGGCAATGGAAATAAGTGTTGCTGACAATTTTATTTTACTTCGTACATCATCAGCAACCTCCGGCATATGATACGGCTTAACAGCTAAAATCACAAAATCCGCCTTAGGCAGGTTCGTAAAATTGCGATCTTCAGTAATGTACCGATTTTTTGCCAATAACCTGGTTTTAGTAAAACTTTTATCATAAACAAAAACTTTCTCGCCTTTGCTTGAAAGGACTTTCGAAATTGCGCTGCCCATAACTCCTGTGCCGATAATATAAATTTTCATAAAATTTTTCTACTAAATACGAATTGGGCTAAATACTAAACTTAAAAATTTCGATTTCGTATTTAAATATTTTAGTATTTAGTAGAAGTTAAGCTCTTTATTACCGCCATATGATCACAATGAATGACTTCTTTTGCAAACTTTAGGTTTTTCTCATGAGTTTTCTTTATTGCCAAAGCGTCAAAAAGTTCGCCTTGGTCGTAGTTAGCTTTTCCGTAAGCAACAGCCAGGCCGGTTTTATCTATAACTTCCACAATCTCCCCTTTACCAAACAAACCGCGGGCAGAAACAATTCCCGGAAACAGCAGACTTTTAAAATTTCGTAAAGCTTTGACTGCGCCACCATCTACAATTATTTGTCCAAAACCTTTAGCTGCCAAAAGCCAACGCTTGTGCCGGGTCATTTCAGGATTGCCGCCGGCTAAAACTTTCGTGCCAACGCTTTCTGACAAAAAAACTTTCTGCAGAATATCTTTTTGCCGCCCGTCAACAATATAAGTTTCAATGCCGGCATTGGCCGCGTGCTTAGCGGCCCTGACCTTGCTTAACATGCCGCCGCGGCCGGGAGCGGATTTGGTATTTGAGCAAAGTCTTTCAAATTCAAAGTCAATATTCTTCACCTCTTTCACCAATTTCGCGTTCTTGTCTAAATTAGGATCTGCGGTAAACAAACCTTCCTGATTGGTTAAAATTACCAATTTGTCAGCGCCAGTTGCAATAGCCACCATACCAGCGAGCAAATCATTATCGCTCGCCAATAAATCTGCCAAAGAAATAACGTCGTTACCGTTAATAACAGGCAAAACTTCCGATTTAAGCATAGCGTTTAAGACATTTACCAAAGTGTCATAACGCTGCCTGTCAGTTAACTCACTGCGCAAAATTAAAACCTGACCGACTTGCGCACCAAACTCTGTTGCGGCTTCCGAGTACATGCGCATTAAAACCGGCTGGCCGATTGCGGCCCAAATTTGCGTGCCCTCGTCGGCATCAAGCTTAGGCAGAAACTGCCACCCCGTGCCCACGGCCCCGGAGCTGACCAAAATTACCTCGTGTCCCATTTTGCGCAAAGCAAAAATTTCCCCCATCAATCTTTGAATAATGGAAGACTGGGGGG
>JAHFJK010000102.1 GCA_023245915.1 Candidatus Doudnabacteria bacterium
TGTTTATGGGGGGCAATCTGGGCATAGGCACTTCCAGTCCGCAAACCGCCCTGTCTGTTAACGGCGACATTACCGACTACAACGTAAAAAACTGCAATGACTCCACCCATGCCCTGGGTACGGACGCAGACGGCAAAATAGTTTGCGACGCATCACTTTCTGACGCCAGATTAAAAAACGACATTTTGTCTTTAAACGGCAGCGAGGCCTTAAGCGCCATCCAAAAATTAAATCCCGTATCCTTTTTATGGAAAGACCCTGCCATTCCCGGGGCAGGCGGGGACACCACCACGCAATTTGGTTTTATTGCCCAGGACGTAGCCAAAATTTTACCCAACCTGGTTAAAACCAACACGCCCACTTACTTAACGCCGGATACCACTTACGTGCTTAACTACCAGGGCATTATTCCGCTGGCGGTTAAGGCTATTCAGCAGCAGCAAAGTTTAATAGAAAAATTGCAGTTAACGCTTAACAATTTACAGGGAAATTTGGATGGTAACGTTGCAACTTCCAGTTTAATTGTCTACTCTCCTTCCGGTTTCTCCGGTGATAGTGTCGGAGAAGCTAAAATGTCGGCAGGGCAGTCTTTGGTTAGAGTTTCCTTTAGCCAGCCTTACCAGTACCAGCCGATTGTGACGCTGACTTTAATTGGCGATCCGCAAAAGATTTTTTACAGCGTTAAAGACGTAGATGCCAGCGGCTTTACAATTGCAGTTGATATTTCCAATCTCCCAGCTCCAACCTCTGACCTTGAGTTCAACTGGCACTCCTTTGCTTCGCCCGCGGCTAAGCTGACGGTTTCCGGCGGCGCGGTCAGCGATGTGGTTTTGGTGGTAAAAAGCCAGAGCCAGCAAAGCCAAAGTTCTTCTTTTGGGGCGGGTTCGCCTACGGCAGACAATGCCCAAACTTCACAGACCCAATCAACTTCGACTTCTGATAGTCAAACAGTCTCTCAATTAAGTTCCACTTCAAGCGCTTCATCGCCACCAGTCGCAGAAGTTGCAGGCACATCAACGTCTGCTTCGGCCAATGCGGCTCCTGAAGTTTCTACTTCCAGCCCGGAAAGCGGCAGTGTGGCGGGAGTTGCTACTCCACCAAGTGTTAATGCGGGCAACTCCCGGGCAGCGGCCGGAGCAAGCGGAAATAATCCGGCAACAGATGCGGCAAATGTGGCTCCACCTCCAGCCCTGGATCCGGCTCCAGCCCCCGCGCCCACGGCTGAACCTGCGCCAACTCCCGACCCAGCCCCTGCTGCACAATAACCACAGAAACAAACAAGCTGCCCTTCCCATATGGGAAGGGCAGCTTGTTTGTTTATAGTTTTTTTAAACCTTGTACCCAGCCACAACCACAGTCTGTGAAAACAGTTTTAACATCGCTTAACAAGCGTTAAGTTTTAACTTAAATTCAAAATTCTTTCAAACTTCTACATTTGTATACATTTGAAAGGAAAATAAAAATTGAAATTTATAATCAAGAAGCTTCCCCCGCAGCTTGCTGTCGGGTGCAGCCCAGGTTTCCAAAGGGCGGAGCCCTTTGGTCAAGGTCGGGGTTTAATACCCCGACCGCGAAGTGGCTGTGTTTATTCCCTTTACTCTCTGCGCTCCTGGCGCAGGGATACCGAATGGAAGGGAAAGTTTGAAAACCGCAGGTTTCCAAAAGCAGTATCCGCTTCACGCCCTGCGGTCTCTGCCGCAGGGTTATTCAAATTTTTAAAGCCTACCATGCATTATTGGTTTGCAAATACAGTTTGGCTTTTTGTTCATCATTCTTATCTAAACGATTAACTTCCATGACTGTAACGAACTGTGATATGTGGTAAAGGTCGGATAGGAACTGTATTTCGATGCGTGGGTCATAAGGAAACAGCCATAAGGTTCGCTGTAAAGGACAAAAACCCAGCTCTTTAAGCTTGCGTCTGAGCAAATCCGCCCCTTGACGGTAATTTTTAGTAGGGATGTCGGCCGCCACCAGCCACCATTTTTTATTCCATTTTTTTGGTTTGGGAATACGGCGCACATCGGAGAAAATTTTGTTAATTTTTTTAGTACCTAAAGAGGTTAAAAGTACTCGCCAATCCCGACCATCTTTTTTTAGCCTTATTAGGCCGGAGCGTTTAAGATAATAAAAAGCCTGGCTTGTTTTTTCTCTTAATTCACTGGTTCTGAGTCGGCGCCGATGTTTTTTTATAAATAGCTTATCAATAGCTCCAAGCACATTGGGCGCCGCTACAACCAGAGTAGCAATACCAATAACCGCTATTACAGCAAGGGCCACTTCGGCAGTGCGCTTAAGGGTCGCCAGTTGTTCTTCAGATAAGCTGAACCTTTCGCCCGCCTTTTGAGCTTTTAACATTTTACCGATATTAAGATGGCTTTTATTTGTCATAATTTTATGTTAATTAACTCTTTCAAACTTCTACATTTGTATACATTTAAAAGAAAACTAATATTTTATTCTTTTCAATATCGCAGCTTGCTGGGGGTAGTCCATTTGTATTAGATTTAATTATGTGGAATTTATTCCCTCTTAGGGTTTAATACCCCGCAGCTCTGCTGCGGAATCACTCTGCAGTCTGCAGTTGATACCTCGCAGCTTGCTGCGAGGAGGTTCATTTTAAAAATAATCTTCGCCTTACCACTGTCGTTGCCACGGCCCGTCTTAACCTGGTGTCGAGTACCTGAGCGAGTGAGTGCATCCGAACGAGCGAATAGTAAATGGTGGGATGGGAGGGGATCGAACCCTCGACAAACGGCTTAAAAGGCCGCTGCTCTACCAACTGAGCTACCATCCCATAAATGTTTTTGAATTCCTTGTTATTTTATAATATCCAGTGGT
>JAHFJK010000049.1 GCA_023245915.1 Candidatus Doudnabacteria bacterium
CCGATATCCACCGGGGGTTTACCAATAGACAGATCCCTCACTTTCGTTCGGGATGACAATTTATCTTTGCTACTGCTTAGAATTTTGGCATTTTATCCAAAATATAAATTGTCAATTAAAGGATTGCGTCTTTGGCCTGTTTGGCTACGCGGAATTTAAGCACTGTTTTGGCTGGAATGCTAATGGAAGCGCCGGTTGCCGGGTTTCTGCCCATTCTGGCAGCTCTGTGCTTCTTTTGCAGCTTTCCAAGGCCCGGGAAGGTAAATTCGCCGCTTTTCTTGGTTTCTGCCACGGCTAACGCGATAATCGCGTCCATGATTTCACCCGCTTCTTTGCGGGTTTTTCCCAGCTTATCAGCCAGGGCCTGCAAGGTTTCTGACTTTGTCATTTTTTTGTCTCCTGCCCTTTGTTCCTTCCCCCTCTGGGGGAGGGTTAGGGAGAGGGTCTTTATTTAATTTATTAGACTTCTAAATAGTATACAAAAAGCCTAATAAAATCAAGGAAATTTGTAAAGTAGTTTATGAAAATATGCTTAAATTTTGGATAATGTGAATAAATGGCTTAATTAAGATAAATTTCAGTACGGTTAAATTTAAACAATAGATTTTTTTTAAATATCCACAGGCCTAAAACCAATTTTGCCTCTAGAAGTTTGATGTCCGATAATGCTTGTAGTTTTATAGGAGGCAGATATGAAGACTTTCAGAATAATGGTCACTGTGTTTCTGGCTCTGTTGTTCTTTTGGTTAGGTGAGACAACAATGACTTATTTACCATCCAAAATCATTGACACACCAACAATTACATTTTTGTCCGGTCTGGCAATCTTGATTTTGATTCTTTCCGGCAAACGTCGATGATTATCGTACTTACGGACGCTACAACGCGGCCGATGCTTCGTGCATCGGCCTTGTTTTTTTGTTTAATAAAAAATCACCATTCTGTTACGAAAGGATCCTACGCTGGTTTAAGACCATTAAGGCTGTTATGCCTGACAGATTTAAGAAAAAACCAGCCAATAACCGCAAAAGTTACGATTGGAGAAACCCATTCCGGCAAATCAACACCAAAAGCCCGCAGCAACATCAAAGTGCCTAAAAACAGCAGCGAATACATGGCGCCATTTTTTAAAAAGGCATATTTTTTTATGGTCTCAATGTTTCTAACCGTCATCTCTCTTACAACAAAAGCTCCCAGGCTGTTTCCAAGTAGAATGAGGGGTACAGAAAGAGTGAACGCAAAAGCGCCTAGCACTCCATCTATAGAAAATGTGGCGTCAATAACCTCCAAGTAGAAAATTTTACTTAAGTCCGAAAGCCCTGTTTGCAAAAGCTGTTTTTCTTGAGCAGCCGCATTTTCTTTAAAACCGTGAGTAATAAAAAATGTGGTCGAACCCACTACTGCTGCAAAAGCCAGGTACGGATTTATTTTTATGGCTTGCCAGACAATAAGGCTTAAAAGTATTGAGACCACAGCATAAAACCAGACGCCCTGACGGAAGAAAAATTTTTCGCCAACTAGCCCAAAATTTTTGGGTTCTAAAAACAGCCAGTGAAAAAACAAAAAAACCATAAAAATTCCGCCGGCCATAAGCAAAAGTGGCGCAGCAACTTTTACGGCTTCTATGGCAGAACTATTGGATGAAAAAGACGCAGTCAGCGCTCCAATTGGTCCTAAAGACGGAGCAGTCAGCCAAACAATCAACCAGGGCAAAATGCCCCGAATAGCAAACACGGCAAATAGCATACCCCACAGCAAAAACCAACGCCTGCCCCTTTGCCCCATTGTTGACAGAACTTCGGCGTTAATAACTGCGTTATCTACAGAAGAAACTGTTTCAAAAAGCCCTAAGCCTAGAACGGTTAAAATAATTGACAGGATTGACATATTAAGATTATATCATGACTTTTAAAGCAGCTTTATGGGTTATATTTTTCTAAAGTCCAGCGCGAGATGGCGGTCACCAAATTAGCGGGAAGTATTTTTGCCCCGAAAGCCAAAAATTTATTGTAAAATCCGGGTATTACCACAGCTTGGTTTTTCATCAGAGCGTTGTAAGCATATTCCGCAACTAGTCCGGGTTGCATAAGATTGCCTTTTCCTATTAGCCGGGTATTCTTCATGGCCGGGTCTTTGTTGAAAAATGCGGTTTTGGTCGGGCCGGGGCATAAGCAGGTTACAGATATCCCGTAGCCGTTAAGTTCGCTGCGCAAGGCTTTAGAAAGGGAAAGTACATAGGCTTTAGAAGCGTAATAGGTGGCGAAAAAAGGTCCGGGCTGGAAGGCCGCTGTTGAAGCAACGTTTAAAATTTTTCCGCTTTTTCTTTCCACCATTGGAGCCGCGAATAATCCGGTAAGTTCGGTTAGGGCGCGGATGTTTAAGTCCAGCATATTGAGCTGTTTTTGCAAGTTTTGGTTTAAAAAAGGCCCGTAGACCCCAAAGCCGGCGTTGTTTACCAAAACGTGGACTTGCAAATTTTGTTGTTTGCAAAAATTATAAACTGCTTGTGGGCCAGAAATAGCTGACAAATCGGCGGCAAATGTGTTTATTTTTATCTCATGCCGAGTTTGTAAATCTGCGGCGGCTGCGTTTAGTTCCTGCTCACTCCTGGCAACCAAAATTAATTCATAACCATTTTTTGCAAAGACTTTGGCAAGTTCCAGGCCAATCCCGCTGCTGCCCCCGGTAATTAATGCTGTTTGGTTCACCCCGTTGGAAATTGCTTCCATATTTTTTAAATTTTAATCTAATTGTAAAAGATTGAGCTTAGAAATATTAAACTTGTAGATTTATTTCCAACGGGGGCTCATAAATATTTTTTTCTTTTAATTCTTCAGGCAAGTAATCATCGCTGTCGTATTTTTCATCCGGCTTCGCTAAAGCTTCGCTCCGGATCTTAAGTGTATTTTCAACCAGATGTCGCTGGCCGACAAATGCATTCAGGGATTTTGGTCTGATTTTATTTGCTAATGGCCCTGCCCCATTATAACTTGCCATACACTTATGGTATACTGCCGTTCACTAAATGTCAAAAGCAAAAAACAAAAGCGCCCTTAAGTTGCAAAACCACAAAAGGTCACGCAATTCTTCGGGCGCTGGTATTTGAAAATTTCACTGTACGACGTCTGGTGTCGCAGAACGGATGCCAGCCGGCCATTGTCCCGTATCTTTCCCTAAACAGAAAGTGATTGTAAAAGTTGAGCCGTCATCTGCCGCGTCATACCAATAGTTGTTGTTGCCGCGGCCCACTGTGCCCACACAATTGCCGTCAGCCGGCGCCGGCGCTATGGGAGCAGCCGGCAAAAAATTCGGCATAAAGGGTTCCACGCTCTGGTCGAAAGCGGCGGCATTGTCTAAAGCTGCGCCGGTGCCGGCGCTGGCAGCCGAGGCAGTGCCAGTGGGAAAGGAACCATGGGAAATGCGGTACTGCTCAAGCGAGGTAATTACCTGCCTGACATCCCCAGCCCTTTTAGCGTCGCGGCCTCGAATTCGGGCGTTTTGCAAAGCAATCATAACCACACCTGTCAAAAGGCCGATTATGGCAATTACTACCAGCAGTTCTAATAATGTAAAACCGGCGCCGTCTGAGGGAGCCTGGGTAAAGCCTGATTGATTTTTTGGTTGTGATCTTTGTTTCAGCATTGACCCGGCAAGGCTATGGGTTAACTGTTTGAACAATTATAGCACAAAATTTCCTGGACGGGAAACTGCACGTATGTAACAGTTCACAAGACCGAGTAGATTAGACTATTCGTTGATATTTTGCAGGCCGAGGGCCTGCACTACATTGCGAAACATTAACAATCAAGATTCCACTCAGAATTGTGAATAGTCACGCAGGCATCTTAGCTCCTTTAAAAATTATAGAACTTACACGCTTAGTGGTCTTAGGAAGGAAAAATATTCTTCGACTTTATGGACCTGACTGCCGGCAGGCAGGGAAGATATTTTTCTACAAATTAGCGGTCAAATAATAGGTTCTCCACAAGGTCGAACACTATTATTTGGCTACTGCGTAAGTCCTAAATTAGTTTGTTTAAGCAAAACCACCAGCCTGGATTTGCCACAGGCGCTGGTAGGTACCCTCTTTCATTTTTACCAATTCTTCGTGCGGGCCTTCTTCCACAATCTGGCCATTTTCCAAAACAATTATCCTGTCCATTTGCATAATTGTGGATAACCTATGCGCAATAACAATGACTGTTTTGTTACGCATTAAGGTTTTAAGTGCGTCCTGAATGTAGTGTTCGCTTTCACTGTCCAGTGATGAAGTTGCTTCATCCAAGATTAAAATGGGCGCATCTTTTAAAATTGCCCGCGCAATAGCCACACGCTGGCGTTCGCCACCGGAAAGTTTAATCCCTCGCTCTCCCACGAACGTTTGGTAACCGTACTGGGATTGGCTGATAAATTCATGGGCGTGGGCGGCTTTGGCCGCGTTAATTACTTCTGCATCGGAAGCCGTGGGTTTTGAGTAGCGGATGTTTTCCATTAAACTTCGATGAAATAAAATTGGGTCTTGCGGCACTAAAGCTAAATTGTCGCGCAAAGAATCTTGTGTCACTTGGGCAATGTTTTGCCCGTCAATCAAAATTTGTCCCCTGTTAATATCGTGAAAGCGCAAAAGTAATTTAACAATTGTAGATTTGCCTCCGCCGGATGGGCCGATTAACGCCAGTCTTTCTTTTGGTTTAATGCTCAAATTAAAATTTTGGAAGACGGGTTTTTCGGAATGATAGGCGAAATTGACATTCTTAAATTCAATTTGGCCTTTATCAACTTTGAGCAACTGGGCATTAGGCGCGTCTAAAATTTCGTGCGGCGTCAGTAAAATTTCTGTCATTTCATTGGCATCGGCCAGGGCTTCGTAAAAAGCCCGAACCTGTTTGCCCATGGACCAGAGCTTGTCAAAAATATTCACCAAATACAGCTGGATTAATGTAAAGTCGCCCACAGTCAAATTCCCCGCTTTCCAATATTTAAGAGCCAGGCCCATCATTAGCCCTTCCATTAAAAGCATTAAGGTTGCCTGGACAGCCTCCAAATAAGTCATTAAATTCCAGGAGAATCGCCTTATGGCAAAGTGTTCATGGGTGATTTTATTAAAGGCATGATTTTCTCTTGACTGGCTGCTAAAAAGTTTTATGTTGACGTTGTTGGTAATGGTATCGGCCAGTTGAGCAACAATTTTGGTATCCAGGGCAGCTTTTTTTAAGTCAAACTTCAGTTTGTAAATAGAAAAGCGGTAGATTACCGCCATGTAGGCCGCGCACCACAAAAGCATGGCCAGTCCTAAGGTAATATGGCTCAAAGATAGCATAATTACGGCAAAGCCAATGGCTAGAGAGCTGCGTAAAAAGTCGTCAACTATGCGGTCGGTCACCATTTCAAAACCTCTTTCCATTTTTTTAACTTTGTTCACCAGGCTGCCCACAAAGTTGTTGGAAAAAAAAGCGTAGGCGTTTTTGTGCATATATTCAAAACAGGTGTTGTTCAAATCGGCCATAACTCTAGGTTCCAGAAAATTAGTCAGATAGTCTTTGGCTCGGAATGCGTAAGTCCTTAGACTTCTGGCCAGCAAAATAAAAATTAAAATTTCAATCAACCTTGGGTATAAAGTTCGGTCGTAAGTTGCCAAGGTGTTAATAAAATTTTTATACAAAACCGGGCCTAGGGTTTCACCAATGGAATGGAAAAATAAAAGCACGACAATGCCAAGCACATGCCATTTGTATTTCATGGCATGCTGCCAGTAGATTTTTAGGGTTTGTTTGGTTAATGCTTGCAAGAAATGAGTTATTAGTTCTAAGTGTTAAGCAGGCTCTGGCCTGTCATGGATAGCGGCTTGGGTAGTTTCATTAACTGCAAAATTGTAGGAGCAATGTCGGCGAGGGAGGGATTAGATGTAGGATGTAAGATGTAGGATGTAGGATTTGGAGAAACCAGAATAAAAGGCACTAAATTTGTTGTGTGGGCTGTATGTTTGTGATCTTTTTCAACATCAAAATTCATTTCCGCGTTGCCGTGGTCAGCCGTAATTATTGCGGTTCCATTCATCAAAGTCACTTTTTCCACAATTCTTTTTAGTTGCAAATCTATAGTTTCCACGGCAGTCAAAATCGCGGGTTTGTTGGCTGTGTGGCCGACTAAATCTGCATTGGCAAAATTCACTAAAATAAAATCCACCCCATCTTGTAAATTTTCTATGGCTTTATCTGCAATTTCTTTTGCGCGCATTTGGGGGTATTCATCGTGGTCCTTAATCCCCTTTTTGCTTTCGATTAAAATGTCTTCTTCACCTTCATACGGTTCCTGTCTGCCCACGTTAAAAAAATAAGTTACATGAGCGTATTTATCGGTTTCCGCAATCCGGCACTGTGTGAGTCCGGCGTTTGCAATTTCCGAACCTAGGGTAACCTCCACTTTTTCTTTAGGAAAAGCCACGTCTGCAGTTAAGTTGGGATGGTATTGGGTCATGGTTACAAAATATAAATTTTTCCCCTGTGATTTTTCGGCTATTTTTTGAGAAAGTTGTCTGGCCCTGTCGCTTCTAAAATTAAAAAAGAAAATTCCGTCGTTGGTTTGAACGGGGTAGCTTTTGCCGTTGTCGTCAAAAAAAATCATTGGTTCCAAATGCTCGTCCACTTCACCCAGCTTATACAATCCACTCAACACCTCCGAAGGATTTTTTGCATAATATTCTTTGCCGAAGTTTTCAAACAGGGCTGCAACTACTTTGTCCGTGCGCTGCCAGTTGTTGTCCCGGTCCATTGCATAGTAACGGCCGGAAGCTGTGGCAATGTAGCCTATGCCTAAATCTGTAATAAGTTTTTCTAGTTCCTTTAAATATTCGGCCGCGCTTTGCGGCGGTGCGTCCCTGCCATCGGTAAAAGCGTGAATAGCAACTTTTTCAATGCCTGCTTTTTTAGCTGCCTGCAGAAATCCATGCAAATGTTCCTGGTGGCTATGCACACCCTTTGGACTTACTAGTCCTAAAATATGCAAAGTCGACTGAAATTTTTTTACGTGTTCAAACAAGTTTAAAAACGAAGGGTTAGCGTGGAATTCTTTTTGCTTCATTGCTTTGGATATTTTGACTAAGTCAGTATCTATAACTTTGCCTGCCCCGATTGTCATATGCCCAACTTCGCTGTTGCCAATTGTGCCTTCGGGCAGGCCTACGTGCTGCTGACTGGCCTGTAAAAGCGCGTGCGGGTATTTATGCCAGAGCATATCAAAAAAAGGCGTGTTAGCCTCGGCAATGGCATTGTGCTCTTTGCCTTCTCTATATCCCCAACCATCAAGCACAATTAAAACTAAAGGTTTTTTATCCACGGGCATACAATGATTTTAGCAAAAAATTTTGGTTTTTAAAAGCGCTTAAATAAGCAAAATCCGATTGATCTTAGGTATTTGGCTGTTTAATTGTAATGATATCCCCAAATTTTTTTTGACACATCAAAATTTAGCGGTTAAACTACTCTTTAGTAAGATAAAGCACTTTAGTTAAGTAAATTAAATGTTTATGACATTGGCCGGATATAAAAATAAAAAAGATGAATTAGCCAGAGCTATTTTGGCTTTAAAAACCACTAATGAAGCAGAACGTTTTCTGCGGGATTTGCTAACTGCTGATGAGATTGAAGAATTTGGCAACCGTTGGTTGGCGGCCCGTATGCTCAACTCTGGGGCTTCCTACGCTTCCATTTGGGGGAAAACCGGATTATCTTCCACAACTATTGCCCGCATTTCCAAATGGCTCAAAAAAGGAAGGGGCGGTTATCGCCTTATGCTTAGCAGGCTGGAAAAAAAATAATTTTTCACTTTTTCCTTGGTAAAGGGTTAGTTTAGAATTTGCTTGAAAAAGATTTTCCAAACTATCCCTTTCTCAAGAAGGATTCTTGGAAAATAAAAACAAGGAGTGGATGATGATGGAAAACGATCTGCCAATAGAGCTAGTCAAGACGCGCAGCCCAAATTTTGACTCAAATGGCTTGGTGAATGTTATGCTTTGGGGAGCGTGGGAAGGACTCCCAATAAACGCAACCAAGACAGATGAAAAGTCTTATCGACTGACAATACAGACAGGTATTGTCCACCTACCTGCTGAAGGCAAAACTTCTATGAAGCTTGAGAGTTCACCCCTCGGCTTCATCTTGCTTGATGAAAGCGCGGAAAACCTGGTGTATTATGTCAGGCAGGACGAGGACAGAAACCCAAGCAAGTTCCGGAGTATTCGACAAGGCGTCGAGTCCGCTCCTGTAATGTGGGTCAGGATTGACGCTTGACTCGAGCCTGGGAGGATCTACGGCACGACGGCGGTGAAGCGCAAGCTTCTCCGCCGTATTCTTTTTATATTTGACAAAAAAATCAATATAATATATACTTTTATGCAATGTTCGTATAGACGAACATTTTGCATAATA
>JAHFJK010000103.1 GCA_023245915.1 Candidatus Doudnabacteria bacterium
AACAATTTCTATATCTTTTGACTTAAATCTGAAATCCTAAATCTTTACTGATTCATCCGTGGTTTAAAAATATTGATTAAAGTATAGCCTAACTCAAGCTCGTTGTAAATGCCGTTAGAGATAATAAAAATAGCTTATTTTTGCTTAAATATGAAATTTTTATGGCAAGTTATTTTGTAAAGATGCGATAAATTTTTAACGGGATAAATATTTTAAAAACTCTTTTGTCACGTTATATTTGGTTATTTTTTCGAACGATTCCAGCCCCGGGAAACGGTTGGCTTCCAGTATATAAAATTGGCCGCGATATTCTAAAATATCAACTTTGGCCAACTGCCTGCCCAAAACCCTGGATGCCCTTTCCGCAAGTTTTACCAGCTTAGAAGGCAGCTGCCCAATTGCTACTTTTTGCCCTGAAGAAAAATTAATTTTAAATTTAGAATCATTGGTTTTAAATTTTAAAGCTACAGGCAAAGATTTATAACCAATGGTAATAAATTTATATTCGCAGTCAGCCTGAATGAATTTTTGGACAAGCAGTTCCTTTTTAGGATATTTTTTTTGTAAATTTTTTAATTTTGTTACATTGTCAACCAAATAGGTATGCTGGGCCTTAAAGCCATAAATCCATTTTACTATTACTGGATAAGTTAACTGTAAATTCTTACTGGTTAAAGGTTGAGTTTTTGGGATTGGCAAACCAGCTTTAACCAATTTTTGGTACATAACCCATTTGCCTTGGCCAATATGGCCATTTGCTACATTGGCATCAACAACTTTTTTTTGCAAAGCTCTAAAATTTTTTGCCAGGCTTATAACCTCGGCTAAAAAACGGGGCTTTTGATTAACATAAACATCCCTTATATACAAGGAATTAAAATCGTCTACATTAATGCCTCTAAGTTCATCTGCCCCAACAATTTTTAGGCCTGTTTCGGCCAACTTGGCTTCCTCCAATAATCTTTTAGCAGCGTAACTATCTTTTGATGATATTACTAAAATCATGGCTAAAGCATAGCAAAAAGCTAACAAACTGTCAGTGTCGCATAATGTTCGCAAAGATTTCAATAATAGCCTTTGTCGCAATATATTCTGTGGGTATTGTGGATAACCTCCATGTCGCATAATCTAAATATGATATAATTCAATCAAAGCCAAAAATAATTTTTGCTCATTTATGTGATTTTTGTTCAATTTTGTTCACTAAATTTATGCAAAGCAAAAGTCAAACCATCTCCCCTCTCTATCGTTACATAAACGAATTTTTGGAATATTGCGAAATTGGTAAAAACCAGAGCTTAAATACCATTAAAGCTTATGACAGATATTTACGGAAATTTGCCGGCTTTGCAAAAAGTGTGGGTATAGACGAGCCTAAAAAAATTAATTTGCCCGCAATAAACAAATACCGGCTGTTTTTAAATCGGCAAATGGATGAAAATGGTAATCAGTTAAAACTAATTACTCAAAATTACCATTTAATCGCGCTTAGGGCTTTTTTGAAGTACCTGATAAAGCAAGATGTGCAAACGCTTGCACCGGAAAAAATTGAATTGCCCAAAAACCCCCAAAGGCAGGTGGAATTTTTGGAGGCTGATGAATTGCATAGATTATTTGAAGCTTCAAAAATGGAAAAAGCCGAACTGCCCCGTCTGCGCGACTACGCAATTTTACAAACTTTATTTTCCACCGGGCTTCGCGTGTCAGAACTTGCGTCGCTTAAACGCGACACAATGAATCTTGACAGGCGCGAATTTACAGTCCGCGGCAAGGGCAGCAAACTTCGTTTGGTATTTTTAAGTAGTGATGCGGCTGAGGCAATAAAAACCTATTTAGCAAAAAGAAAAGACAACAACAAAGCTTTGTTTGTCGGGCATTCGACCATTGGACAATCGGTTGAGAAGCAAATGGAAAGCCAAGGGAAAAACAGTAACGATAAAAATAACTATAGCAAAGCGGCTGGGCTGACTACCAGGCAAATACAACGCATAATAAAAAAATACTGTAGGTTGGCAGGCATTGTTAAAAAAGTCACCCCCCACACCTTGCGCCATTCTTTTGCTACAGACCTTCTACAAAATGGCGCCGACATCCGCTCTGTACAAACCTTGCTCGGCCATTCCAGCATTACCACCACACAAATCTACACCCATGTAACCAACCAGGGCCTTCGCGACATCCACAAAAAATTCCATAACAAACGATGAATTAGGCTTGAAAAAAGCCAAGTTAAATGATAAACTCACAAAGTATTGTAATTTTATCATTTACAATTTGGTCCCGTAGCTCAGCTGGATAGAGCGCAAGCTTGCGGAGCTTGAGGTCGCAGGTTCAACTCCTGCCGGGATCACCAGCGCCCGTAGCTCAACTTGCCCCGCACTAATTCCCTTAAACTATCAATCTTTTAAATATCGGTATTGGTGCAAAAATAGTCTTGATCATATTTAATCATTAGGGGAGTTAGTGCGGGGTGAAGATAGAGCAGTGCTCTTCTAAGGCATTGATGTTGGCGCGCCCCGTCACTCATTTTGGCCTCGTAGCTCAATGGATAGAGCGGTGGTCTTCTAAGCCGCTGATGTAGGTTCGATTCCTACCGAGGTCACCATGAGTGACGGGGTGAAATTCCTGCCGGGCGCACCAACCAGTAAATTATGGTATACTAAAAACATATCAATAAATTAAATAAATATGAGCAATGAACAAAAAAACTTATCGACACCTTTAATGGGGAAAGCCGTCCGGAACCCAATAAATGGGCTGGTAAGATGCAAAGAGTGCATGCCATCAATTTAAAACCAGGAGTCATATACATAGACAGAAATACAGCTAATTTTGATAGC
>JAHFJK010000050.1 GCA_023245915.1 Candidatus Doudnabacteria bacterium
CGGCGTCATTGGGCGTTATGACCAAATTCGGACCGGCAACAATTTTTTTTACAATCCCCTTGCGTTTATTTTTTATAGCCGCTTTTAAAATTGTAACGCCGCTAAGCACACAGGCTGTTGCTATTATACCCTTGAAGGCCGGGTTAACTTTATACTCCACCCCTAATTCCCCCAAACCCCTAATCAGGCTTTGAAAAAGCCTATCCGGACCCCTGCTGACCTTGCCCAATAAACGTTTGAAGCGCGCCAGCGGAGAAAAATACTCGTTATATAAATACAACATTTGTCAATTAGATAAACTTTTTTTCACCCAATCCTCAAACAGCGGAGCAAAATGGCGAATATGGAACTTTTCGGCTTTTAGCGCCGCGGCTTTGCCCATTTCGCTAATTTTTTCGCGATTAGCATCGGCCGCAAAAAATTTCATGGCTTTAGCGTATCCGTCAACGTCATTGGCTTCAACCGCAAAGGAAAAAGACGGGTCCAAATATTCCAAATGCGCGTTCCAAATTGCGGATTTATGCGAAATAACCGGCCTGCCCGCATACATGGCTTCCACAATATTTAAACCAAAAGATTCGCCGTCGTGCCTGAAGTGCGCCAGCACGTCTATAGCAAAATAAAACGCCCACAGCTCTTCTTTGGTTCCCATTTCCGGCAAAAAATGAACGTTGGGAATATGCTTTTGCTTCTGAATTAGTTGCAAAGCCGGCGCCGCGCCTACAATTAAATAGTGGCTATGGGGATATTCCTTCACTGCGCGCTCAAAGGCACTTATGCCAATAGGGTCAAAAATGCCGTCGCTGTTTCGGCCAATGCGGCCAAAGACTATGTCTTTTTCCGGAATACCCAAACTTTGTCGGATTTTTCTGCCCTGTTCTTTTGCTTCCATTGGGCCTTCGCTGGGCACGTAGACCACCTTAACTTTTTCCTTCGGGACAACCGGAGTAAGTTTGCCTGCCACTTCTTCTGAAATGCACAAATGGTACTTAATATTTCTTTGCAGGTTAGGCTGACCAAAAATATTTAAAAGGATAATGGGGATATTTTTTATGGTACTAAAGGGAAAATCCGCGTGACCCGCCCCGGTAGCCACCAGCAAGTCTATGTCAAAATCTTTGATGATTTTATAAACATTCGGCGACATTCCTCTTATAAAATACGGCGGATTTTTTTCAATTTTTTCATAGTCAAAAGGAATGGCAAACACGCCTCCATCCAGCACGTATTTAAGCCTCGAATCCGTCGGAATTGAAATGCCGGTGGCAGGGTCAAATTTATCCGAATACATTAAAAATGTTTCATACTTTTCTTTATTCAAATGCCTGGCAAAAATCTGCATCATGGAAGACGTACCGCCATAGCCAAGGGCGTAAACATAAAAAAATAGCACGCGTTTTTTTCTTTTTTTTGGCCTGTCAAACAGGCGCTTCCAGTTTATCGCGGCAATAACAAACCACTCCCGTAGTTGCCAATAAAGCCGGCTTTGGGATTTAATTTTAGGATGGATTTTTTTGTAAAAAAAATCTAGCATACCTTAACCTTGCATCTTATCCAAAATTCTCTTTAAAACTTTAAAATTGGTTTTATACCAGGCGGCTGCCCTGCTGACGCCCTGGCCGAAGCCTACTTTGGAGCGGAAACCCATTTTTGTAATTTTGGTAGAGTCCATATATTCGTCGGGAATTTCAATGAACTGCCTGGGCTTTTTTACGACCTTGGGCTTAATGTCGCGGATTGCTTTTCTTAAAGCTGAAATAACCTCGGTAACATTTTTAATATTTTCACAAGCTTTCAGATTTTTAGTCTGCCGCTTTGTATACGAACCAACATTAAATGCAGTCCACCCGTATGTTGCCTTGCCTTTAAAAGGCATATTTTTGGCATTTTTGCCGTAATACCCTTCAATTTTTTCGGCCAAAAATACATAGGCATCAACCGCGTCATCTATATATAAATACTCCCTCAAAACCCGTTCATGGCCGGCTTTAATCACCGGCGGCTTGCCCGACAGCAGCAGCATGGAAACCAGGGGGATAAGCCGGGTAAAATTTATATCACCCGGGCCATAAATATTACAGCAGCGGACAACCGCTATCGAAATTTTATATTGAAAAGCGTAAGCCTGGGCTAAGCTGTCGGCACTGGCTTTGGAAGCGCTATAAATATCTATGCCTCTTAAAGAATAATTTTCCGCGTAAGGCAGGCCTTCCAGTTCATCAGCCGCGTGGTCGCCATATGCTTTGTCCGAAGATGCCAACAGCAGCCTTTTGATTTTATTGCGACGGCTGGCTTCCAGAACATTTAAGCTGGCCAAGACATTATTCCGGATGGCGGAATGAGGTTGCCGGGCGGCGCGGCTGACAATTGGCGAAGCGGCAAGGTGAAAAACGCCGCGGGCTCCGGATTTTTTAAATAAAGAGTCAGTTGCCTTAAAGTTTGTCAGGTTACAGGCCGCGACCTTCAAGTTTGAATGAGCCGGCAATAAAACTTTGTTGTATCCGCCTTTTTTTGAAACTACCGCAGTTACCAAAGCGCCCAGTCCCAATAACTTGCGGGTTAAATGCGAACCCACAAACCCGGCTGCGCCGGTTATAATAACTTTTTGGCCCTGCCAAAATTGTGTATTTACGGTCATAAAGACAATGGCTATTTACTTTCTTTGGGCCGACTCAATTTCCTTAACTATTGCTTCTTTTACTTTGGCGTATTCTGACTCAATGCTTTGCAGGTCCAAATTATGCTCAAGCTCATACAGCCTGAACGCGACCATCAGCCTGAAAAAAACATACAGCAAAGCTACCAGCAATCCTCTTGTGCCGGCTTTAAAGCCGCGCTTATAAAACAGATAAAAATAATGCCCCATACTGCCGAATAAGTAAAGCAGGCTGAATCGCTTGCCGTCTTTAAATTTCTGTTCAACTTCAGCATTCGCATAACGCAAATGCGCTGTAATAAATTTGTTTAAATCATAAAGGCTAAAATGCCGCATGGCGAACTCATGCGTTTGCGGCAAATGCAGGAGCTCATCCGGCTTGCCTAAAAATTTGCCCATGCCGTGGATTTTGTTATTGCTAAAATCCACCACGCCTTTTTTAAAAAAACACGGGTATTCGGCCTTGGCCATAACCTGCCGGGTATCGCCCCAGAGATAAGTGAAAACCGGGATATACACGTATTTGATTTTTTGCTGGCGCGATATCTCCACCAGTTTTTCCAAAAGGGTTTTGGGCAAAATATTGTCCACGTAGCCCCAATAGAGCCAATCATTACTCGCTGCCTGGCTCACCTGGTCTAACAATTCCTGCGTTTCTATAAACGACTTGCCGTTAGCTTGCCGGCTAATGACTTTGGCGCCAAATTTTTCCGCAATTTCACGCGTGTTGTCCGTGCTTTCCTGGTCCGAGACAATCACTTCTCCATACGGCAAAAAATCACGTAAGGCATACTCAAGGCGGTAGCCGTCGTTGTAAGTAAAAATAACGAAGGAAATATTGCCTGCTTGAGGCTGGTTTTCATCCATAAATAAAGCTAAAAACTAATTTATACCAAATTCTTTGATTTTAAAAACTCCATAACCTTGCCGGTTAAATACTCAATCATCTGCTGGTTGAGGCCGTGGTGGGCAGCAACCAAAAAGGTATTCCTCATAATGTAATCGGCGTCATCCAGCTCGGCAGCCACGCGAAATTTATCCTGCAATTTTTTGTAAACCGGATGCCGTAAAATGTTGCCGGCAAAAAGCAGGCGGGTTTGGATTTTATTGGTTTCTAAAAATTTTAGCAATTCCTTTCTGGCAATGCCGGAACTTTCCTTAACAGTAACCGGAAATGACAACCAGTAGCTTTCAGAGCCTAAAAGTTCTTGGGGAAGAATAAAATATTTCTCCAGCTTACTGAAAAAACCGTATAAGCTTTCAAAATTGCGCCGGCGCAAACGGTTAAACTCAGGCAAACGGCCAAACTGGACCAGGCCAAAAGCCGCCTGCATTTCCACGGCTTTCATATTATAGCCCAGTTCCATAAACACGAACTTGCCGTCGTAGTCTATGTCATCCAGGCGAAAATTGTAGCGCTCTTCAAAAGCGCCTTCGTAATGTTCATAGTGCTCCGGCAGAGCCCGCCCCCAGTCGCGGAAGACTTTAGCGCGCTTAATAGTGGCCAAATCGTCGCTCATGACCATCCCTCCTCCCCCGCCGGCGGTCATATTGTGAGAAGCATAAAAGCTGGTTGTGGTCAGATCAGACCAGGTTCCTGTTGGCTTTCCGTGCAGTTTGGAACCATGAGTGTCACAGCTGTCCTCTATTAATTTAAGATGGTGCTTGTCGCAAATTTCGCGCAGGCGCGGCATATCGTTTAAACTGCCAACTGCATGAGGCACCATTAAAGCTACGGTTTTTGGAGTAATAGCTGGCTCAACCTGCTCGAGATCGATATTATACGTGCCGACTTTGGAATCTACTACCACGGGCACTAAATTTTTCATGAGTATTGGACTCATAGTCGTGCCAAAAGTGCAGGCCGGCGTTATAACTTCTGACCCGACGGGAAAATTCATCAACTCTAAAGCGAGCAAATTGGCAGAGGAGCCGGAATTAACAAACAAACCATACTTTTTGCCAAAGCTTTGCGCCAGCAATTTTTCAAATTCTTCGGTATATTTGCCGTTGCCCAACCAGTCTTCTTTTAAGCACTTTACCACCGCGTCAATTTCCTCCTGTCCGTAAACCGCCTTGGTGTAATAAATCCAGTCTTCGCCCGGCTTAAATTTCCTGTCCGGTTCCAGCAAAAAATTCATTTTTTCTTTTATTCATTAATAAAATTTGTATAAATCATACTGGATTTATGCCTTTTTGTCCAATTGACTTTCCATAGAGTTTTGCCATAATACTGAAACTTTCAAATAAACCCCAAAAGGAGGCACCGGTATGAAACCCAAACTTGTACGGCGCTGTCCCCCTGACAGCGCCGTTTTTATTTATTTTCTTTACTTTTGATATCGAACAAATTTTTCCGAAATTTGCACATATGTAGAAATTTCGGAAAAATTTTTCCTAAAGCCAATTGCCGCCGACTTCGTCGGCGGATATCTTGTAATATTATACCTTAAACAAATTTTTTAACTTTTTTCCAAAGCTGCTTGTGTTCAGCAATTATGTTTTTCGGCATTATCTTAAAAAATTTTCCGGTTTTTGGGCTGCCTTTCAATGCGCACCAAAAAACAAAAGTCACGCTGTGGCCGCGCTTGCCTCTGGAGTAATTCATGGGAAACAAAAATTTATAGAACCTCAAATCGGAATCCAATTCTTCTTTGGCAATCCGTTTTAAGGCGCCAACAAATTCTTCATGATTCCGCAAAACGCTTCCCGGAAAATGCCAGCCTTTCCAAAATTTATCCTTCCGATATGTCAACAAAAAACCTTGTTTTCTATCACTTACTATTATTTCGCATGCGGCGGACGGTAAAATTTTGCATAGCGCGTCAAAAACCGCTTCGGGAAGCTCGTGGCCCGATGAATGAATTTTTTTAACAAGCCTTATAAATGTTTTAATTTCTTTTGGAGATAACATTCCGGATGGTTTGAGCAACTTGCTGGGGACTTAAACCATATTTTTCCCTGAGGTATCTTTGACTGCCAATCACGTGCGGATATTCGTCCGGCACTCCTAAACGTTTGAATTTCACTTTTAAATTATTTTCTGCTAAAATTTCTGCAACAGCGCTGCCAAGCCCGCCGATTACGCTGTGCTCTTCCAAAGTTACTATGGCTTTGGTTTCTTTGGCCGCTTCAATGATTGCCGATTGGTCTATTGGTTTAATAGTGTGCATGCTAATCACGCCGCAGTCAACCCCCTGCTCTTTCAACAGTTTGCCGGCTTCTACCGCGTTTTGCAATAGATTACTGGTGGCGATGATAGTCGCGTCTTTTCCATTTTGTACGATAACCGCCTTGCCAATTTTAAAATTTTTCAACCGGGGATTAACAACAGGTTCACCCGCCTTACCGAGACGCAAATACATTGGCCCTTTATGTTTTACCGATGCCTTAGTCGCGAATTTAACTTCCAAAGGGTCCCCCGGACACACTACGGTCATGTTGGGTAGGCTGCGCATTATTGATATATCCTCTAAAGCATGATGAGTAGAGCCGTATAAACTATAAGAAAACCCCGCGCCCACCCCCACGATTTTTACATTTAAATTCTGGTAACAAATATCATCCTTAACATATTCAAATGGCCTCATCGTAGCAAACGGAATAATGGAATATACATAAACTTTTTTTCCCGAAAGAGCGAGGCCTGCGGCCATGCCAAGCATATTTTGCTCGGAAACGCCGGCGTTTAAATACTGGTTAGGCAAAACGTCGCGAAATTCCTCCAAAGCCATAAAACCCAAATCCCCGGTAATTAAAAAAATGTCCCGGTCTTGTTTGGCTTCTTCAATCAAGGTTTTTACAAAAGTTTTTCGCATAATTTATAATTCCGCTAAGGCTTTGCTTAACTTTGCCTCATCTAAATTAAAATAATGCCATTCCAAAGTATTTTCCATAAAACTTACGCCTTTGCCTTTTATGGTGTGGGCAATAATAGCCGTGGGGCCGGACTTATGGGCTTTAGCGCGTTTAAACGCGGCTAAAATTTGACGGAAATCATGGCCATTAATTTCAATTACGTTCCAGCCAAAATCCTGCCACTTCTTTACCAACGGCTCTAAATCCATAACTTCTTTTACTGTGCCAAAGCTTTGGATTTTGTTGTAATCCACTACAAGGGTTAAATTATTCAGCTTAAAATTTGGGGCGGCTAAAGCAGCCTCCCAAGTGGCGCCTTCGTCGCATTCACCATCGCTAATCATGGTCACAACCCTATTTAAGCGTTTTTGTTTTTTAAAGCCATAAGCCAAACCCACGGCTGTGGGAAAGCCATGTCCCAGTGAACCTGTGCTCGATTCAATTCCCGGCTGGGCATTGAGTACGGGGTGCCCGGCCAAGGTCGTGCCGTCCTTAAAGTATTTAAGCAAAATGTTTTTCGAAAAATAAGCTTTTAGCGCCAATGTCGCGTAAAGTCCTAAACAACCGTGGCCTTTGCTCAAAATAAAAATATCCCGCTTTGGGTCTTTGGGTTTTTTTGGGTTGATGTTTAGGATGCCAAAATACAGCGCGACAATTACATCCACAGTAGAAAGAGCCGAGCCAATATGCGCTGACCTGCCTTTAAAAGCCGCGGTCAAAAGCAGTTTTCTGACCTCTCTGGCCTTATTTTTAAAAAAAGAAATTTTTGGCATTAGCTGTCAAATAATAATTTTGATTTATCAATCTCACTTAAATGCTCTTCATACCAATTATAAAGCTCTTTTATGGACGTGTCCAAAGGGGTGAATTTCAAATCCGGCATTTCGCGCATAAGCCTGGAATTGTCGCAGGTGTATTCCCTGTTCCATCCTGGGGTTTTTATTGCGATATCCAATTTTTTTCCCGCGATGCTTTCAATTTTTGCCGCCAATTCCGAAAGACTTACGGGCTGGCCTGTCCCGACATTATAGCTTTTTTCTTTGGCAGGATTATTTAAAAAATATTCCGCTACTTTTGCAAAATCGTCTACAAATAAATATTCAAATTTCACATCCTGGACAATAATTATTGGCAAACTAAGCAAAGCGCGGCAAACGGCGTTGGAAATAAAGCGCGTGGCGTAATCTTCATATTTGCCGTAAACGCCAAACAATCTTAAATCTACAATATTCTCGGCGCTTTCAATAAATTTGGAACATTCAAATTTATAGGCGCCATAAGGGTCGGCCGGCACGCGTTTGCCAAATTCTTCTTCCTTAACCAAAACCAAATCCCGTCTTTTATCATAAACTGCTCCGCTGCCGCAAAAAATCATTTTGCCAAAATACTGCCTGCAATTGGCCAGATTGTAAAACATTTGCAAATTTTTGTTGGTTGACGCGGCGTCGCTATTTTTACCGCGGACAACGCCAACGGCCGCGGTGTGGATAACCGCGTCCACGCGATTTTGGCGGAGGAAAGTTTCTACAGATTTAGCATCCAGCAAATCCAATTCCCTGTGCGTGGGCAAAAGCAAATCAAACTTGCCGGTTAAATATTCCGCCAGGTTCCTGCCTAAAAAACCTTTTGCGCCGGTGATAAAAACTTTTACTCCATTAGACATAATTTTAAAATTTTGCAGACAATTTTCATTTTTTTTATCCTTGCCCGACATCAGAAACAAAACTCATCAGATGTCTAACCGGCTTCATACCTCAATTTTATCTATGAATATTTTTTTCACGTACTGTTTGGGCGAAGAAAAATATTCCTCAAAAGTTGCGTAACCGTTTTTTACAATTTCTTTTTGTTTTTTTTCGTCGCCCAAAATTAATTCCACCTTTTCCAGA